>JAQVOQ010000013.1 GCA_028702545.1 Clostridia bacterium | reverse complement strand
CATTTTCCGTAATTTTATTTACAGGGATTCCCGTCCAACTAGCAACTACTTTTGCAATTTCGTCCTCGCCTATTGTCACTTCATTTACTTGATTTTCATTATTTTTATTTAGTTCATATATTTCTTGCTTTAAAAAACTAATTTTATCTCTAATTTTTGTCGCTAAGTTAAAATTGTCGCCATCTATAAGTTTTTTCTTTTGCTCTAACAGTCCTTTTAACTCTTCCTCTTTTTCTTTTATAATTTTACTAAAACTTTTTGTTACAACTCTCGCTTTGGAACTAGCCTCATCTATTAAATCAATAGCTTTATCGGGCAAATTCCTATTTGTAACATATCGGTCCGACAACCTTACCGCTGCCTCTAAGGCCTCATCGGTTATAATAACGCCGTGATAATTTTCATATCCCGCCTTCAATCCTTGCAAAATGCTAATAGTTTGAGTTGTCGTTGGAGGATTAATTAAAATCGCTTGAAAACGGCGCTCTAGGGCTTTATCTTTTTCTATAAATTTTTCATACTCACTGACAGTTGTTGCGCCAATCGTTTGAAGTTCGCCTCCTGATAAATATGGTTTTAGCATATCTGCTGGGCTAACTTCGCCTTTGCCTTCGCCCGCTTGCATAATAGTGTGAATTTCGTCTATAAACAAAATAATATCAGGTCTACTCATTATTATTTCTATTGCTTTTTTAAGTTTTTCTTCTAATGCTCCCCTGTACCTTGTGCCTGCCATAAGTGAGCCAATTTCAAGAGAGTAAATTATTTTATTTTGTAAACTATCAGGTACTTCGCCACTAACAATTTTTTGAGCAAGTCCACCGACCATAGCCGACTTACCTACGCCTGCTTGGCCTATTATTATAGGATTATTTTTGCTTTTTCTACATAATACCTGAATAATTCGCTCTAGCTCTTCTTCTCTACCTATTATCGGCTCTATTTTGCCTTTAAATGCTTTTAAGGTAATATCTTGACCCATATCAAGTAATTCTTGTGGCAAGTTGCTGTTTACGCTAGAATTATTTTGCTCTTCAAACTCTTCTTTTTGAACTTCGGTTAATTCTAAACCTAAAACATCACTCAAGCGAAGTGCTATTTGTTCTTTTTTAACATTAAAAATTTGCTCAATTATTACATTTGCTATATTCTTTTTTTCTTCAAGTAATGCATAAAGCAAATGTTCTGTTCCCATATAAGGGCTACCCAAGTTTTGCGACAAGTCGCCTGCTACTTTAAACAAATGCTCCGTGTTAGATGCATCAACTTCTGAGTTAGAAGTGTTAACTTGATTTTTAGTTTGCTCTAATACACCTAAAACTGCACTACTAGTAATGCCAAACTCTACTAAAATAGTACCCGATATTGAGCCCTCGTTAAAAGTAAGCCCATACAAAATATGCTCGGCAGAAATTACATTGTTATTATATCTATTTGCGACCTTGCTAGCGGCTTTAATTACAACATTAATGCCCTCTGTAGCTTTTACTTTTAAAAACATATTTTTATCCTTTTAGTTTTTTTATTGCATCTTTAGTATTTGTTAAAATTTTTTCTATATCTTCGCCTAAATAATATTTGCCCTGTTCATACAAAATTTTACCGTTAACCATTGTCAAAATTACATTATCTGCTCCCGCTGAATAAACAACTGCACTACTAGCATCGTTTAGTGGTGTTAAGTTTGGAGCGGCAGTGTTTATCATTATTAAATCGGCTTTATAGCTCTTTTTAATTTTACCTATATAATCTAAGCCAAGAGCCTTAGCACCGTTTACAGTAGCCATTAAAAGAGTTTGCTTGGCGTTTATAACGCTTGCATCCCTAAGTAGTGCTTTTTGCAAAGTGCTAACCAAATACATTTCTCTAAACATATCAAGCGCATTATTGCTAGACGAACCATCCGTTCCAAGTGCAATGTTTACACCTTTTTTGCTCATCGCATAAACTGGAGCAATTCCACTTCCAAGTTTTAAGTTGCTTGCGGGATTACTTACAACGCTTACATCATATTTAGCTAAAATATCAATATCCTCATTGTCTAAATGCACCGCATGAGCAACCATTGCTTTTTGGTCAAAAAATCCATATTCCTCTAAAAGCCTTGTCGGCGTAACATCATACTTTACCGTGCAATCGCTAACTTCTTGTAGCGTTTCACTCATATGAGTGTGAAGCGGTAAATTATGCTTTTTTGCAAGGGTTATTAAACTTGATATTTGAGCCTCATCGCAAGTGTAAATTGAATGAGCATAGAGCATAAAACTAAGCCTATCATCTATATTTTTGTTTTGTAAATATTCTTGTTCAATATCATTTATATTTCTAACATCATTTGGATGAAAACCCAAACATATGCTTGCCCTAATTCCGCTATTTTTAACAGCTTTTGCTGCTGAGGTTGGATAATAATAAGCATCACAAAAAGTTGTAATTCCATTTTTTACATATTCGGCAATACCGAGCATAGTCGCATCATAAACTATCTCTTCATTCAAATATTTTTCCATAGGCAAAATATCGTCATATAACCAATCTTGCAAATTTTTGATGTCGCTATCATTTTTTAAAATGCTCATTCCAGTATGGGCGTGAGCATTGACAAAACCCGGCATAATAAT
This sequence comes from Clostridia bacterium, assembly GCA_028702545.1. GTDB lineage: Bacteria > Bacillota > Clostridia > Christensenellales > UBA1242 > STF1-184. The sequence continues at coordinate 15,547 of JAQVOQ010000013.1, read as the reverse complement.
GTTTGAATTAGCATCAATAATTTTATCCGGCACCAACTTTCCATCATAAACTTTGCCAACAAAAATAATGGTATCATTATCAACAAAAATTTGACCGCTCTCATAATCAAGCTTGTCCATAGTTAAAATATTAGCATTTTTAATTAATATCTTCATTCGTTACCCACTATTTGATTATTTTTCTTAAATAAGGCATTAGCTGTTCTTTTAATTTTTCGTCTTTTAATGCATAGTCTAAATTAGCTTTAACAAAGCCGAGTTTGCTACCTGTGTCGTAGCGTTCATAATCTATAACTTTTGCTATTGCATCGCCATTTTGTATGTAATAAAATATTGCATCGTTATATTGCAATTCTTTATTTTTTTCGTGTTTTATTGTTTTCATAATATTAAAAACATTTGCTTTAAAAATATATTTTCCAACAGCTGACAAATTGCTTGTAACTTGAGCTAATTTTGGCTTTTCAACCATATTTTTAATATCAAAAATATCGCTTTCTAGTTTTTCGCCCACAATCATTCCATAGTTTACCATATCTTCTTTTGGCATAGCTTTTACGCCGATGATGTTTTTGTTATATTTATTAAAAGCACTTAGCATTTGTTCTATGCTATTTTCTTTTTTATAAAAACCAATTTCATCGCCAACAAGCAAAATAAATGGCTCATTTTTAATAAGCACCTTTGCTTTCATTAAAGCATATCCTGCACCTTTTGCGGCTACATTTTTAACAAACTTAACCTCACATAAATTATTAATTTCTTCTAATTTTGCTAAAATATCATCTTTGCCTTTTAGCCTTTTTTCTAAAGCGGCATTTCGTCTAAAATGTTTTATTATGCTAGTTTTACCTTTGCCTAAAACTATTATAACTTCTTTTATACCTGCAACAGTTAATTCTTCAACTAAATATTGCAAAATAGGTTTGTCTAAAATTGGAAACATTTCTTTTGCTACTGTTTTAGTAGCTGGCAAAAATCTAGTTCCTAATCCTCCTGCTAAAATAACTGCTTTTTTTACTGTTTGCATTTATTAAAACTCCTAAATTTGTTAATCAACTCTTTTGTTGCTATAAAAACTAATTGCAAGTGTACCTGGTCCGCAGTGACTACCAATAGTTGGTCCTACTTGTTGAAGCCAAATATCTGCCTTTTTACCTAAATAATCTCGCACTCTAACTTTAATAAATTCAGCATCAAGCTCAGCATTTGCATGTGCAATTATAACAGGATGGTCAGTGGCATTTTCGCCTTCTAAACTTAGTCTTTCTATCAATGCTAACATGGCTTTAATTTTGCCTTTTGCTTTATCAATTGGCACAATAGCTCCAGCACTATTTATTGTTAAAACAGGCTTAACATTCATCATAGTTCCCATAAAAGCTTTTGTGCTAGATAATCTGCCTCCGCGTTTTAGGTGATATAAATCATCAACTACAAAATAAGCAACATATTTGTTTCTGTTTTCTTCTACAAATTCAATTACTTTATCATCGCTAGCACCGCTATTATGTAATTTTGCCGCCTCGTAAAGTAATGCAGACGCGCCAATAGAAATACTTAAAGTATCAACCGTTTTAATACTCCTCGTAGGATATTTTTGCTTTAACTCTTCTATTGCTTTTGACATAAACTCAAATGTCCCGCTAAGTTTATGCGAAAAATGAATATATAAAATATCCTCACCAGCTTTAAGATATGGTTCAAAATATTCTATGTAATTTTGAGGGTTCAAAGCCTGCGTTAGTGGCATACTTCCCTGCTTTATTCTATTATAAAAACCAGCAAAATCAGTTGTTTTTCCTAAGTCAAAATTTTGTTCTTTATTATCTATCAAATAAGGCATACTAATAACCTTTAAATTTAACTCTTCTACTTTGTCGTACCAAAGTTCTAAGTTAGTGTCGCAAAACATTACGCTCATAAAAATCTCCTTATAAATAAACTATCAAAAACTTTAATAATCAAAAGTATTTTAATTTAATATAAGGGTAGCATTTTTATTCAAAATTTGTCAAACATAACGGTTAAATAAAAGTCATTTTACAGTGTTTAATATCTTTTATTCCTATAAATTTTTAAAACCTCTAAAACTTCATCAATATATGCATTGGTTTCTTTATATGGCGTATATCCTATTGAAACGCCATCTGGCGAAATAAGCGGGTCAAATAGCCACTCCATAACAACTCCTTCCCCTGCATTATAAGCGGCGAGCATCGTTCGTACATTAAAAAACTTGTTTTTTAAATATCTCAAATATTTTGTACCGAGTCTTATGTTAATTTTTTCATCATAAAGGTCCTCTACTGTAAAATTTTCAAGCCCCACTTCTACAGCCATTTGAATTGCCGTAGTCGGCATCAGTTGCATAAGTCCAATAGCGCCGCTTTCACTTGTTGCAAACTTATCAAACCTACTTTCAACCGCAATAACAGCACACACAAAATCAGCATCCAACTGATTAGCACTTGCTTCACTTACAATAATGCTATTATATTTTAGCGGATACGTTAAGGCGTAATAAAAGTTTGTTAAAGTTATCAAAAAACTTAATATTAATAAAATTACTAGCAAATTTTTAAAAAATGTTTTTACCATAAACTTATTTTATGATTAAGTTTGTATTTTTATAAAAAAATACCTAAATTAATAGGTATTATGTTTTTTTATTTAGTATCGTACCAGCTCTTACCAAAACTAATATCTACAATAAGTGGCACTTTTAAATTAGCAACAAGTTCCATCTCTTGCCTTAAAATATTGATTACAACATCTTTTTCGGCTTCTGGAGTATCTATAATTAGTTCATCATGCACTTGCAAAACAAGTTTTGCCTTAAAGCCTAGTTTGTTTAATTTGTCAAAAACTTTTATCATAGCAACTTTAATAATATCACTAGCAGTTCCTTGAAGTGGCATATTCATTGCCGCACGCTCAGCTCCTTGCCTTACTAAAAAATTTGTTGAATTAATGTTTTCAATCTTCCTTTTTCTGCCCATCAAGGTAGAAACAAAACCTTTTTCCCTTGCTTTTTCAACAGATGCATTCATAAAGTCTTTAACTCCGGGATAATTAGCAAAATATTTGTCAATATAATTTTTTGCCTCAATCCTTGTTGAACCTATGTTTTGACTTAATCCATAATCACTAATGCCATAAATAATGCCGAAGTTAACAGCTTTTGCATCTCGCCTTTGCTCTTTTGTAACCTCTTCAAGTGGCACTCCAAAAATATCACTTGCCGTTTTTGCATGAATATCTTTTCCGTCAATATAAGCTTGAATTAAATTTTTATCCATAGAGTAATGCGCCATTAATCTAAGTTCTATTTGTGAATAATCGGCGGCAACTATAACGCCCGAATTAAACCTGCTAATAAACATTTTGCGTAAATTTTTGCCATCTTCTGTTCTTATAGGAATATTTTGCAAGTTAGGTTCAGTACTACTAAGCCTGCCTGTACTCGTTATCGTTTGATTAAAAACAGTGTGAACTAATCCTGTTTTTTTGTTTATAAGCCCTTTAAATCCTTCTAAATATGTGCCGTTTAACTTAGCTAATTGCCTATAACGCATAATTAGCTCAATGATAGGATGAATGCCAAGCAACTTTTCTAAAACATCAATATTCGTGCTATTTTTTTTGTTGTTCCAAGCTTTTAAGTTTAGTTTTGTAAACAAAATTTCCGATAATTGCTTTGGCGAATTTATGTTAAACTGCTCGCCTGCTAAATCATAAATTTTTTGTGTTAATTCATTTAATTCATTGTTATATTTAAAGTTAAGTTCGTGCAATACTTCCATATCAATTTTAAAGCCTGATATTTCCATATCAAAAAGCACATCAATTAGCTTAAATTCAATGTTGTAATAAAGGTCTAGCATTTCTTCTGTTCTTAAATTTTTTTCTAACTCCGACTTTGCTTTAAGTAAGCAACTAGCAAGCGCTTCTTTTGGATAGCTATATTTGTTAGTAAAGTTTAACAAATTATCATCTTGTTTTTTACTGCCACTAATCAAATATTCTGCCAAATTAACATCAAAAATTACTCCGTTTAAGTTAATGCCTAAGCTTTTTAACAAATGCCTCATAGTTTTGTAATCATAAAGCACTTTTTTAGGTGTTGCACTTTCTAAAATCGGTTTAAGTAGTTGTAAAACTTCGCTCAAATCTAAACCTAAATCAAGCATATTTTCTTTTATTTTAATTTCATATTCTTCAAATCTGCTAAGCGAAAAATTAAGCACATTGTTTCTAATATAAAAACTAAATTCATAAGTTTTTTTAGCCTCTTCTAAAAGTGTTTTTAACTGCTCTATGTTGTCAATTATTTTTATGTTGACCTTATGTTCAACTTCACTTTTAAAGTTTTCTATATCCTCAAATATCTCTTGCCTTTTTAACAAATTTTTAAATTCATAATTAGTAAATAACTCGTAAACTTCTTTTTTAAAAGGATAGTCATAAGTGCACTCTTCAATTTTAATATCTAGTGGTGCCTTTGTGTTAATTGTTGCTAGTTGTTTTGATAAATACGCAAGCTCTTTATGTTCAATCAATCTCTCTTTTAACTTGCCCTTTTCTTTTTCAATATTAGCATAAACTCCGTCTAAATTATCATAATCGGCAATTAGTCGCACACCTGTTTTTTCGCCAATTCCGGGTACTCCTGGTATGTTATCAGAAGCGTCTCCCATCAAAGCTTTTAACTCAATAACTTGATAAGGTTTTAATTTGTATTCTTCTAAAAGCACTTTTTCATCCACTTTTTCTAAGTCCGATAAGCCTTTTTTAGTTAGCCAAACACTAGTTGAGTCATCAATTAATTGTAAATTATCCTTATCTCCCGACAAAATTATTGTGTGGTCTTTAAAACGCTTTGTAATAACGCCTATAATATCATCTGCCTCTATTCCCGCTTGCTCTAATATGCGAATATTCATAGCCTGCAATATCTTTTTTAATATAGGCATTTGCATAGCTAATTCTTCTGGCATACCTTTTCTTGTGCCTTTGTAATCGGCATATAATTTGTGCCTAAAAGTAGGCTCTTTACGGTCAAACGCAACAGCAATATAATCTGGCGAATGCTCCTGAATTGCTTTAACTAGCATATTACAAAAGCCGTAAACAGCATTAGAATACTCCCCCTGACTATTAGTTAAAAGTGGCAAGGCGTAAAATGCCCTATTAATTAAACTATTACCATCAATTACAATAAATTTTTTCATAAATACCTCTAAAAATTATTATACCCTAAATGCCAATTTTTTACAAACGAATGTACTTGTTAATATCCAAAAATAACGAAACAAAAATAAAAAACCACTTGCCAAACTTAACGCCTTATGCTAAAATAATTTTGCTTTAAATTTTTACATAAAAGCAAATTATGCCGATGTGGTGGAATGGCAGACACGAAGGACTCAAAATCCTTTGTACGCAAGTACGTGCTGGTTCGAGTCCAGTCATCGGTACCACGCTAAAAGCACAACCTTAAAATCGGTTGTGTTTTTTATTTAAAAAAACTCAAATTCAACTTGCTTTTGGCTTTTACTTTTAGCAAAAAAGTTGCACCCTTCGGGAGTATTTTTTTGCTAGCTAGCCTCGTTCACTCTACAGTTATTTTTTTTTGCATAATCTAAAATTAACCTATTGTTTTTTGTTTTTAGTTATGTTATAATTGTAATAATTATAAGGAGATTTAAATTAATGGAAAAAGATAATAAATTTTTAATTGATTCTAATTTAAAAAAATATACTATCAAAAGTATAAAAAAAATCGACGCTGCCGAGGCCGATTCTTTAGCGATGAAAATATCTGATGTTATTATGAATAAAGAATTGAACGAAAAAGAACAATTCGAATATGTTAAAATGTTAATTAAATGCGGCGCGAATATTAACTATAATTTTTATAATAACTATTCTCTACTTACATATGCGGTTTCAAACAAACGCTACGAAGTTGCAAAATTATTAATACAAGCTGGAGCAGATATAACAAAAAGAAGTTCTTATGATACTTCTCCAATTTATTGGGCATGCGTTTTTCAAAATTTTGAACTCATAGGCATTTTAGTTGAAAAAGGTGCACTAAAACATTATTCCAACTCGACTAAACCACTGATTATTGCAGTATTAGAAAGAGAATATCCCTCTAACACAATCATTAATTATTTGTTAGAAAATGGCGTAGGACCAGATGAAACAGACAATCAAAATCATACTGCATTATTTTACGCAGCAGCACAAGGTAACAAACAAATAGTAATTACCTTACTAGAGCACGGCGCTAATCCACTTATTAAAAGTAATTACAAAAATAAGACGGCTTACGATTTTGCAATAATGTCTAGCTTTGATGTAGCAAATATTATTGAAATCTATGAACAAAAATGGCAAGCAAAATTAGAAGCAAAAGAAAAAGAAGAGCCACTAAACAAGATATTTGAAGAAGTTATAGATGATATGAAAGTAAAAGTAGCAAAAGGAAAAGACGAACAAAAAAACCAAAACACTACTCAAACAAAAGAAGTAAAAACGGATGAAACAAAAGAAATGAATTAACAAAAAAAACTAGCGACTGCTAGTTTTTTTAATTCTATTCTTTTAAATTTTATTTTTAGTTAATCACTTCTTTATTAAAAATATCACTCTTATCAAACACGGCTTGTGCTACTGGTATATCTGCTGCTGCCCAGTCTAAACTCATCATTTCTTTAGGACTCAACCATTTAATACTTTTATGTACCAAGAGTTTAATATCTTTACTTTTAAGCATGCAAAAGTAAACCGGCATAGATAAATGAAAATCTGGATAATCGTATTCTACTTGATAAAACAGTTTTATAATATCAACTTCTATTTCAAGCTCTTCCATTAACTCTCTTGTTAGAGTTTCGGCGTTAGTTTCACCCTCTTCAATTTTGCCACCAGGAAATTCCCACTTGTAAGACACATAATCATATTTACTTTTACTTCTCTCGGTGCACAAAATTTTACCTTCTTTATTTACTATCAAGCCGCCAACTGTATTAATCTGCTTCATAATTGTTACTTCCCTTTTAATCTATACATACTATAACATATAAATTTATTTTAAGGGCAAAAAAATTAGGTTCTAACATAAAAAAATTCAGTATACTTTAAAAAAAATAAAAAGCTGTTAGATTATTTGCTAACAGCTTTTTTATTATACTAAACAAACTACTAAACTTAAAACATATCAGGAAACTGTTTTACAATACCATCTGCAAGCATATCTGCCATTAATACAATTTGCTCATGCGAGGCATCAAAATTTTTAATCTGTTGCGCATAATTATTGTTTTTTCTCTCAACCATTGATCTTATAAGCAAATCTAAGTGCTGATAAAACATCTCACTAAGTTCTTCCACATTATAGTTTGGATTTATAGAAGCAAGTGTATTTACGATATCATCTGCATTTTTATAAAGGTCAGCGTGATAACTATCAAATAAAACAGAATCATCTTCTTTAAGTGCATTTAAAAGATTTGATGCAATAGTCAAATGTTCTTTTATTAGTTTTTCAATTTCTTGCACAATTTCCTTTGAATAATATGGGCTAAACAACTCGGCAATACCTATTGGATTTTCTAGTAAGCGAAATACAATTAACGCTTTATCTTTAAGGTCTTCTAAAATGGCAATTATCGTTTCTCGCGTCCAAAAAATATGTTCTTGCCATCTAAAACGCATTTTCTTATTAAGTTCTAACTGCTTTTCTGAAAATGTTATTTCCAGTATGCTAGTTTTAAAATTATGTATAGAGCCAGGCGCAACCGTTATAACTTCTCCAACATTAGACTTGTTGGGTTTAAGATGTTTATTTTCGCTCAAAATTTTGTCTACGGTGGTTTCAAAACATTGTGCCACCTTTAAAAAACTATCCCCTTGTTTTAGAGTATAGGCAATCCTTACTTCCCCACCATTCATTTAATTTACTCCTTTATATTATACTAAATAAACATATGATAATAAATAAAATTATGTTTATATTTACATTTCCACTTTTCATTTTGTTGTGTTGCAATAAAACTCACATATAACTAAAATAGTTAAAAGTAAAAAAAATCATATTTTACGGCTAGTAACACTTATTTTTAGTAGCCTAAAATATGATTTAATTTTGGTTGGGGTGGTAAGATTTGAACTCACGAATGCGGGAGTCAGAGTCCCGTGCCTTACCGCTTGGCGACACCCCAAAAAAAGATAACTATTAAATTATACTTATTATATAACTTATGTCAATAACTTTTTGCAATTAATTTATTTTAAAAATGCAATTTTTTTGCTAGTGGTTTTAATATTTTTGATGAACGAAAAACAAACAATGTATTAACAAATGCAACAGTTGCTAAAAATGCAGATAAAGATGGCCAAAGCACTAATCCGCTAAAATAGTTATATGAAAAGGCTACTGTAGCAATTGTTGTTAAAATAAACATAGGCAAAATATATTCGGTGCGATTGTTTCTGTTAGATAATATCATTAAAAAATTATATACGCTAAATGCTAGCACGAAAAGTGGAATAACATAAACAATGCCCCAGCCAAAGCTATTTGTATAATTTTCTAAAAATATTATATACAATGTAAATGCAACATAAAAAACAGAATGATAATTAACAAGTGACCAATTATTTTTAATAGGCACAATTACTCCAAAAAATGCAAACACACTTCCCACAACTAATTGAATGCTAAAAGTTATTTTTGCAAATAACATAAGTTCTAAAAATAATGACACAAAGTTACCAAAAATAAGCAGATATGCTATTGCTTGCATAGCTTGTTTTTTATCTTTTTGATATTTATATTCAGTAGGAAAATTCTCGTGCAAAATTTGCTTGCCGATTAATGTCTCATTAACACATTTGCCACAAAGTGGACAATGACTAACTGAGCTCTCTAACTCTACCTTACATTTATTACAATAATTACTCATTAAATTATATCCTTATATCAAATTACTATTTATTTTTATTTTTACATCCATCGCAGTAAGCGTTTTAAAAAATTCTTCTTGAATGCAAGTTTCTTTTATTGTACTAGCAAAACTAAATACAAGTGTATCGTTAAAAGTTATTACCGTAGTACCCATTTTGTTCAACTTGCCTGCTCCCAAATTAATTTCGTATCTATCAATAAACTTCTCAAATTCTTCTGGTGTGCTAATTTTACCAAGGTTTGACATAGTCATAGTAAAAATCCTTTCGCCTACCATAAAAAATACTAGCTTTAATACTATGTTTTTTATAAATAACGGAGTAATTCTAAGTGCCAAGTTATTTTGCGCTTTAACATTTGCATTAATATTTTTCATCACATAATCTTTATCAATAATGCTCGTTTTTATTTTAATTTTTTCAATAATATCAGCGAGTTCTACATTCCTATCATCTGCTCCAAATTCAACATTCATGTAGCTAGAAAAATTGCGCAAAGTTTTTGAATTAAACATACGGCGCAAATTAATAGGAAGTGAAATTTTTACTGGTTTTTTCTTATTTCCCATAATTTTTTGGTAATTAAATACAGATTTAAACAACACTCCAAATAAAAATTGTGTTACCGTTGCACCATAAGTTTTTGCAATTTGCTTTACTGCACTTGCGCTCATAATTCCGTTAATTACATGTAGTTTTCCATCCTCAATATTCGTTCCAACTAGTTGATAAGCTTTATTTTCAGACCACGTATTTCTGCTTTTAAGATCAGCATGCCTAGCGAAGGCATCTTCTAATTCTTCATGAGTCGGTTTGTCTAAATAATTTAGCACATATTCATCTTTTTTTATAGTATGGCCAACTAACTCAAAATAACGAAATAATAAAGTGTTTAAAAAAACGAGTGCACCATAACCATCGGTAAGAGAATGAAAAGCTTCAAACGATATTTTTTTATTAAAATACAACACTCTAAACAAATGTTTATTATGCTTAAATTCCATCTTTCTACACGGATAATTATCATCTAGTTGCACAGACGGCAAAATATTAATTTCCTGAAAATAAAACCAAAAAAGTCCTCTACTTAAACTAACATTAAAATGCGGAAATCGTGGCATAACCTCTTGCAGTGCAGTATTTAAAATATTAGCATCCACTTCGTCTTTTAAAATAGCTGAAATTCTATAAACAGAATTCCACTTATTAGTAGCAACTGCAGGATAAATTAAGGCCGCATTATCTAACTTAAACCAATTAAGCTCTTTATTTATTTTTTTAGCCTTTTTTTTGTTTTCAAATATTTTAATCATCATTATCCTCTATATTTATTATAATTAATATAGTAGCACAATAAACTTCCAAAAGTAAAATATTTGATGAAAAATAAAATTTTTATATAAATAAAAAAATGTTTTATCCTTCAAACTACAAAAAAAACAAATGCTAAATCTTGCATTTGTTTTTTTATTTATTTATTTTTTATTATATATTTAACTCTTTATCGGCTGTTTTTTCATTAATTTAAGAATAAAATGAAGTACATTTTACACTTGACTGCTTAATAAGTTTGGTAATATTAGAATTGTTATCAGCACCATATTCAATATAAACGCCTTGACCTTCAATTTTATCTATTGTATATTTTTCGCCTTCCACAATAAGCCTTGTACGCTCTTTTACAATTATTTTATAAACAATAAAACCATTTTCTTTTAATTTTGTTAAAAATTCTTGTTCGCTAGCATAAATTAAATCAAACTCGCCTTCCTTAATTAACAAATTTACAGGCCTAATAATTACATCATCTTTTCTTAACATTACACTGCCCTTATGTATTAAACTGCTCAACTTATAATTTTTGCCGTCACTACTTATTGTTCTTAACCTTAAGATATTATCTAATTCCTCTTGGCTGCTATTTTTATTTTCTATGTACAAATCTCTTTCAAAAATCGTTTTTGAACTCGTTGCATTATTTTTTAGTAGGTCAATAATTTTATAATCAATTACTTTTACTTTTTGTTGTTTTGATGTTATCTCGCCATTTCTTAATTCTTCAAAAGTCATATCGTTGCGACAAATAATATCTGCAAGTTTTTTAGTCGGCAAAATTAATGCTTTGAAACTTGGAAAAACGAAATCTAAATAATTTCTTATAGTAAATGCATTATTTAATGAAGTTATTTTTGAATCCCTTATTACTCTTCTTAAAAATAGCGTTTTTTCACTGCCATCCATATAATTTTTTATGCTATCTTTTATGCCCAAATTATTAATTAATAACTCGTTTAAAGCATAAATTCCTTCAATTATAATAACATCATTCTTGCTTCCATCTATAACTTCATTTGTTTGAAATTGCTCGCTAATAATTTTTGAATGTTCCTTTTTAGCAATAGTTTCGCCAGATAATAACAAATTTATGTCCTTTGCCACACCTTCTAAATTATAAACAAAAGGCTCATCAAAATTAATTTTAGCAAATTCTTGAGTTAGATTGTTTAAAAATATATTCATATCTTTTTTATCTATTAAATGCTTACATGCTTTTTTAATTTTTATTAAGTTTTTTTCACAAAATTTTTCATCAAATGAACTATCAATTATAATATCTTTTACTTGTTTGATAATTTGCTCGCTATTTTTTAAATTGCCATTAAAAGCATTTGTTTTAACTTTACCTACAATAATGCCAGAAATTCCTATATTGTAACTATCGGTAGAAATAATAGTAGAAGTTAATCCTTTGTCTTTTAAAAAATCTCTTAATATTTCACTTGCAAAACTTTTACCTGAAGCGGAAGCACCTGAAATCAACACTAATGCCTTGTTATTTTTTTGCAAACTTTCCTCTATCAAATCTAAATTTGCGTAACACCATTTTTGAATACCATCAATTTTGATTGCCATTTTCATAACCTCCATTTTTTGCTAAATTTTTGTTTTTATAATCTTTGTCATTTGTCACATCTTCATATTTTAATTTGAATGTATCTCTTAAAATGCTTTGTATCTCCATTAATTGTTTTGTTGTAAATTGCTCTTTTGATTCAACTTCAGTTATTATAAGAGGTTTATTTTTATCAATATATTCATCAAACTCAAAAGTAAAATTGCCTTTAACGACTTCATAGCGTTTTTTCTTAATAACACCTAGAATATTATTTTTAATAAGTGTTTTAACATCTTTTACACTAACCTCTTTTTCATATTCGTCTCTATTATTTGTATCACCTGATTTTAGCGTTAAAACAAACTTAACATCGCTTACGCATTTTTTTGTCCTTATTCTTGCCTCTTTAATGCTTTCAAATTGCAAATTATTAAACGCTTGAAGTAAAAAAACTTTGTACTTTAAATAATCAAAATAATATTGATGTATCAAAACATAATTGTTGCATTCGATTGGCAAACGATTTATTTTAAATTTTAGTTCAATTTCTTTTTGCATTTATTTGCTTCCTCATGTGTTATAATTATATTATATGTGTAATAGGTACACATTGTCAAAGATTTTATAAATTATTTTTTTTTAAATTAATAAACAGTAACACGCTAAAAAACCACCTAGTTGGTGGTTATTTCATATTCTATTTCTCGTTATTTAAACTAGAATGAATATATTTATACGCCTCTTTCCAATTTTTAAAGCGCAGCATATTATCATTTTTATAATCTTTGTTGTGCTTGCCTAACATAATTGCAGTTTTAATGCCTCGTGCTGATATTTTTTCTAAATTTTCCGGCATATCATCAATGAATAAATCAATTTTTTTATCAAAACTTATTTGTGATTTATCTTCGTATCCTACAAATAATTCATCATATTCTATACCATTTTTGTTAAGCCAATCAACCGACAATTTGTAAGGGTCTTTATGCCACTGTTTTGTTCTTGCTGTAACTATAATAATTTTATGACCTTCTTCCCGCAATTTACTCAATACTTTTACAGAATTTTTACGCGGTTTTGCAACTGTCAACATTTTATCGGCATTTTCAAACCAAAACTTAATATACTCTTCCTCTGGCCAATCAAGCATTTCAGAAAATTTATTAGTATTCTTATTAATATAATTATATTTCATATTATTTTTCAAAACATAATTAAATAGCCATTTTTCTTTTAATTTGTGTAAATTTGTTAGGGTATCGTCAATATCAACGCCTATATTCATTTGTATCTCCTTTATTATAAGTATAATTTTACTTCTGTTTTAATTTATTTTTTGTGCTTAATTCTTTAAATCGTTGCTTATTTTATATAAAGCAATAGCAAGTGCATTAGCCACATTTAGTGATGAATTATTTCCAAACATAGCAATATGCACACTAGCAACTATTTTATTTAACAGCATCTCTTGTACGCCCGACTTCTCATTTCCTATAATAAGCGTTAAATTATCATAATTATTAAAGTAAACTTGCTCAATTAACTGGCTATCGGTCGTAATTTCAAGTGCGAGCAAATTAAGCTTTTCGGCTTTTGATAACTCCAAAAATTGAGCAGTAGACATAATTTTATAGTCAACATAATTCATACAATTTCTTGCCGTTTTATCTATCTTTTTATAATTTTTTTTAGCGTTAGACGCTAAAAATACTTGTTTATCATCTAAAATAATTATTTTACTAACACAAAAAGCATCGCCCAATCTAAAAGCGCTGCCTATATTCTCCATATGTTCTAAATTATCTAACACAACTGTTAAATTATGTTTTTTATATTTATGTTCATATTCTTCGTGCAAAAGTTGTCTATTCATAAAAATTATTTTACCTCTAAAAAATAGTATATCATAAAAAGATAAAAGTTACTTTTTAAAAATTAATTTTTTTAAATAATCCTGTAATTTGCCTTTAAAAACTTATCTTCTCTCGTGCATAAAAACAACGGTTATTCCTCGTTTTCTTCTAGTAAATTTAGGCATAAATTTTTTGCACTATTTAAGCACACTGGCGTCTACCACTCCACTATCTAGTATCAAAATATATTAGCTCATAACTCTCCTCACAACAACTATTCATTATTATTAGTCAAGTTTTATTTTAGTTCATATATTCTATTATTTTATCTATGCCAAGTTGCGGATTAACTGCAAGGTTTATAGCAACGCCAATAATATCAGCACAATTTTCAACAACTTTATCAACATCTTTTATTGTCACTACAAGGTCGCCTAAAACATTAGTCGCAATTTTGTTTATTTCCTCTTCATAATTTTTTAAGGGCGCTATTTTTCCCACAACTTTTTCTAAAACCTCATTACACATAGAATGAGCATAAACAACGAGTGGTACACCAATAGCTATAACAGGCACGCCTAAAACTTCTTCATTTATCGCTTGCCTGCTGTTACCAACCCCACCACCTGGCACAATTCCTCCGTTACTTAATTGAAAACTTGTTGCAAGACGTTTTGTGGCAAGGGTTGACAGCGTGTCAACGACTATAACTACTTGCGGTTTAATCTCTGCTGTGACGGCTTTAACAATATTTGCGGTTTCTATACCAGTTGTGCCCAAAACACCTGTTGCAAGTGCACTTATTGAGTTTAAGTCACTATTGTCGCCCTCGTTAATAACCTCTTTTATATGTCTGGTTACAATAATTTTATCAACTACTTTTGGACCTAAACTATCCGACATCATCTCTTTATTGCCAAGCCCAACAACAAACACTTTTTTTATGTTTTTTACTTTTGCAAAATTCATAAGCTCTAGTATTGCCTTACTCAGCTCTTTTGCTAGCATTTTTTTTGTATCTTCCTCAAATAAGAATAAATCATAAGCATCAATGGTAATATAATGCCCTATTGCTTTTTTGAGTGCTAAACTTCCGTCTTTATTTAAAACTTCCACAATAGTTTTTGTTAAACCACTCGTTTGTTTTTTTGTTTTTATGTTGTATCCACTAGCCTTTTTATTTGATAGATTTGCAACTTCTAAAATTAAATCTGTTTTTAATGACACGCTTAATCTCCTAAATAGTTATATTTGCTTTATTATTTGCAATTAAGCCTTAAAAAAACCTAAAAAAGCGTTGCAATTTTGTTTTTGTTGTGATAAAATACAGCGTAGTAAAAAAGAAGGAGATCCAAAAGTGGCAAATATAAAATCAGCGAAAAAACGCATTAAAGTAACAGCAAGAAGGAAAGATGAAAATAGAGGCAAAAAGACTGAACTTGCATCAGCTATCAAAAAATTTAGAGCATTAGTAATTAAA
Source organism: Clostridia bacterium (assembly GCA_028702545.1). Lineage (GTDB taxonomy): Bacteria > Bacillota > Clostridia > Christensenellales > UBA1242 > STF1-184. Next base: position 339 of record JAQVOQ010000013.1, on the reverse strand, counting down.
AAAGAACTTAATGAGGCTAGCGCCTTTTTACCACAAGTTATTAGTTTAATTGATTCAGGCAATAGTCATGGCAGATTACACAAAAATACTGCTAACCGCAAAAAAGCAAGACTTGCTGAAATGTTAAATAAAGCATTAATAGCAAACAATGCTCCATCGAATGAGGTTGAACCAGTTGTTGAACCCGTTAAAATTGTTACAGAAAAAAAAGTAGAAGAAAAAAAAGTAGAAGAAGTTAAAGCTGCTACTGCTAAAAAAACAGTTGCTAAAAAAACAGTTGCAGAAAAAGCTGCTCCTGTTAAAAAAGCAGTTACAGAAAAAGCTGTTCCTGCTAAAAAA
>JAQVOQ010000065.1 GCA_028702545.1 Clostridia bacterium | reverse complement strand
GGTAATCTTACAAAAAAAGTCGACTTTGACCTTTTAAGACAAGAACTCTCAACCATCTTAATAGAAGGAAAAGATGAGCGCTACCGTTTAGACTGGGCAGGCAAAAGGCAAGCAATTTTAACGGCGAATAGTCCTATTGCAAAAACTCTCCGTCCCTGCCGTGAAGAAAGCGTAAACTTTGACAAGACTGAAAACCTCTATATTGAAGGTGATAACTTAGATGTATTAAAACTTTTACACGAAACTTATCTTAATAAAGTTAAAATGATTTACATAGACCCACCCTACAACACAGGAAATGATTTCGTTTATAATGATGATTTTTCCGAGGATTCAGAAGAATACCTAGTTAAAAGTAACCAAAAAGATGATCAAGGGAACCGCATGACTCTAAACAAAGATACCAGTGGAAGTTACCATTCAAAATGGCTTTCAATTATGTACATGCGCTTAAAACTTGCAAGAGATTTACTTGCGGAAGATGGAGCAATTTTTATTTCGATAGATGATAATGAACAAGCAAACCTAAAAAAGATTTGTGATGAGGTTTTTGGTGAAAGCAATTATTTGGGTTTAATATCTGTAATTAATAATCTTAAAGGTCGATCTGATGATAAATTTTTTGCCACATGTAATGAATTTTTATTAGTGTATTCAAGAAATATTAATATTTTTAGTATAAATGGGTTTGAACTATCAGAAGAAGAATATGAAAACGATTATGATAAAAAAGATGAGATAGGATATTATAAAACAATAGGATTTAGAAAAACTGGCAATTCATGGGAAAGAATTAACAGACCTTATATGTATTATCCAGTATTATACAAAAATGGAATATTTAGTACAATAACAGAAGAAGAATTTAAAAAAATTTACGATAGTAGAAATAATACTTTTGATGATAAATATGTTAATAATTTAAATGTAAAATATACAAAAGAAGGCTGGGAATTTATTTTACCAAAAAATGAAAACGGAGAGTTTGGAAGATGGCGATGGGGGCGTGAAACTTTTTTTAGAGAAAAAGATATGAATTTAGATTTTAATAATTCTAGAACATTATGCACAAAAATGAGAGCTACTCTTGAAGATGGATCTATACGTATTAAAACGGCGAAAACACTTTGGTATAGACCAGAATACGATACAGGAAGTGGAGCAAAAATTTTAAAAAATCTTTTTTCGAATTCAAGTGATTTATTTAATAATCCGAAATCTGTAATTTATATAAAAGATTTAATTAAAATCGCTACAAATAAAAAAGACTTAATTTTAGACTTTTTCTCTGGTTCGGCGACAACGGCTCATGCAGTTATGCAATTAAACGCTGAGGATGGCGGAAATAGAAAATTTATCTGTGTACAATTACCTGAATTAACTGATATAAATAGTGAAGCATATAAAGCGGGTTATAAAAACATTTGTGAAATCGGTAAAGAGAGAATTCGTCGTGTTGGGATAAAATTAAAAAGTGATAAAATTAAAATCACTTATACTGATGGGCGGAAAGTGGAGCAAAATTACTATTCATACATAGATCAAATTGATGTCGGCTTTAAGGTGTTTAAACTTGACACTTCAAATTTAAAAAAATGGGACAATGCTCCAACAAAAGATGAAAATGTTATAAGAGATAGAATTCAACAATCCTTAGACTATATTGTTGATGGAAGAACAGATTTAGATTTGGTTTATGAAGTTATGCTTAAATACGGGATTGATATTACATTCCCTATTTCAAAAATTGAAAGCGAGGGTAAAAAAGCATATATCATTAATGCTTCTGATTATCAACTATTTGTATGTTGTGCTCCACAATTAAGTAGTAAAACAATAGACGAATTTGCAAACCTATCAGTAGGCACATACATATTTGCCGACCGTTGTTTTGCCACAGACAATGACTTAGTCAACACGGCAGAAATACTCAAGTCGAAAAACAAAGAAATGAGGTTGTTTTAAGGAGATATAAAAATGTTAAATGCAATGCTGCCTCCTGAAATCAGGAAAAAGAATCAAGAAGAACTTGAAATTAGAAAAGCCAAACAAGACAAACTATCCTTTATTCAGAAATACATAGATATGGGCAATGAAGTTTTAGAATGCAAAGATATTAATAAAATAAATGAATATTGTGATACCTGTATAGGTTTATTTACCTCAGAAATAAATGGTTTTATGAATAGGCTTGAAACTTCTCCATATGACGATTATTCAAGTTTACATGTAAAAATAATTATCGAAAAACTTACAAAATATAAAATTGATTTTCAACTTTCTAATAATCAAATAAAAGAGAATAAATCTATAAATTTTAACAACCAAAATATTAATAGTGTAAATTTTGAAATTAATATTACTCAAACAATTTTTAATATAATGAATGTTAGTGAAAAAGAATTATCTTCAGATGACAAATCGAATCTTATTCAGATGTTAAAAGAAATTGAGCAATCAAAAAAGAAAGATGGATTTTGGGATAAAGTAAAATCAACCATTAAATGGGTTTTAGAAAAGGGAGTAGAAACAACTATCGCAACCCTACCATATTTATTAGGAATTATTAAATAAGGATTTACAAGATTAAGAAAATGAGGGGTGTTTTAATGAATGAAGTTATATTGAATGGTATTTTTACACTTTCTGGTGTTATCCTTGGTTCTTTGCTAACCTACATATTAACTTGGTTGGCAAATAAAGGAAACTTACATATATCTATTAACAAGTTAACACTGGAAGCTCATAACAAAACAGATGAGAAAGGTGATAGGCTAGCAAATAAAAACATTTTTGCTGATAATGTTGAACAAATATCATTTGCAATAAATCTATTTGTTCATAACAGTAAAAATAATAATATCTCTATGAGCAATATTTGTCTTGAATTAGAAGATTATCTTGGTAGAATCTATGTCATTCCACTACATGAAATGAATCTAAATATGTGTGTAAATCGTGTATATAATTTTCCTGCAAAAACAACAATTAATTTAAATTTAAAAAGTGGGATAGATGTAGTTGAAACAAAAAAAGAGATTTTATTAAATCGAAATACTAAAATCAAATTAACATATACCAACGATAAAAACAAGAATAAATGCATTAAAAATAGTAAGATGTTCTTAAAAGATTATAAAGAAAAGTTTAATAAGGGAAAAAATAAATGGCACAAATGAAGTTAAAATTTAAGCAACAAGATTTTCAAGATGATGCAGTTAAATCCGTTGTGGATTTATTTAGAGGAAACAGGTCTGCTCCCTCAACTTTTTCTATTGCTAAAATTGACCTTGTCGATATGGCAAAAGATGATTTATTAGGATATGGCAACAATCTTGATTTAAGCAAGGAACAAATTGAAAAGAATTTACATGAAGTGCAAGATAGAAATTTGTTGCCCTTGACTGAACTGAAAGAATTGAGATTTAACATTGAAATGGAAACAGGAACAGGCAAAACTTTTGTTTACACAAAAACAATTTTGGAACTTCACAAACAATATGGATTTAAAAAATTTGTGGTTATTGTGCCTAGCGTTGCAATCCGTGAAGGTGTTTTTAAAAGTATGCAAACAACAAAAGAATACTTTAAAAGGCAATATGATGGAATTACATTAAATCCTTTTATTTACAATTCTAAGAAAAGACAAGAAGTTAGAGATTTTGCGTTGTCAAACAACCTTGAAATTATGATTTTGAATATTGATGCTTTTAAGAAAGATGAGAATTTATTTAATCAAGAAAGCGACACAATGATAAAATCAGCAAAGTCATTTTTAAGAGAATGCAATCCTATCATCATTATTGATGAGCCTCAAAGTGTGGATAACACGGCAAAGTCAAGAGATGCGATTGTTAGCCTTAATCCACTATTTGAACTAAGATATTCGGCAACTCATAGACAAAAGATAAACACAGTTTATAGGCTAACACCTGTTGATGCATACAATATGCACATAGTTAAACAAATTTGTGTTGTAAATAACAACCTAAATGATGATTTTAACAAGCCTTACATTAAACTACTTGGAGTTGACAATAGCAATGGATATTCGGCAAAACTTGAACTTGACTGTGCACTCGCAAGTGGCGGTGTAAAAAGGCAAATCAAAACAGTTAAGCCAAATTCAAACTTAGAACTTGTTACAAAAAGAGAGATTTATCAAGAGTATGTAATAAGTGGAATTGAATGTGCAGAAGGCTTTGAGTCTATTGAATTTACAAACACAGAATTTTTGTCTTTGGGGCAATCTATTGGCGATATTGATGAAATGACAAAGAAAAGAGAGCAAATCAAAAGAACAATAGAAGCTCATCTTGACAAAGAAAGATTGTATATTAAAAAAGGAATTAAAGTTCTTTCCTTATTCTTTATTGATGAAGTTGCTAGATATCGTGATTATGAGAGTGTTGATGGCAAAGGCATTTATGCAAAAATGTTTGAAGAATGCTATAACGAACTAATAAACTTGCCAAAATATGCTGAAGTAAAAGTATTTTGGAATATGCCCGCTGAAAAAGTCCACGATGGATATTTTGCAAAAGACAAAAAAGGCAAGATAAAAAATACAAATGGTGACACTCTTGATGACTATGATACCTACTCGCTTATAATGAAAGATAAAGAAAAATTGTTGTCGTTTGATTGTCCACTTCGTTTCATATTCTCCCACTCTGCTTTGAAAGAGGGTTGGGACAATCCTAATGTATTCCAAATTTGCACGCTAATTGAGAACAGAACTGTGTTTACATGTAGGCAAAAGATAGGCAG
>JAQVOQ010000012.1 GCA_028702545.1 Clostridia bacterium | reverse complement strand
CTTGTTACTATGAACATCACTTAAAACTAAAATTTTCATACTCGCAAATTTTACCATACCTTTAGCATAAAAACAAACAATAATTAAGTCAGGTTTATGTATTCTCCTATTATTTATTCTTTTTAAATTTTATTACTAAGCATAATATGAAATCAAGTAAATAATTGTTTAAAATAAAAAAAACGGAGCAACTGCCCCGCTTTTACATTTATAATGTTTTTATATTGCTTTCTTCTAAAACTTTATCTATTACTCCAATTTCACTTTTAGCAGAATTAACTTTTAACAAAATATTTTGACTTTGAATATATATTTTATTATATCTAGCAATTATAGTTTTCGCTTTTGAATCCGTATTCTTTGAATTTTCAATATCCTCATTAAACATTTTAAAATATTGTTTTTTGTCAGCTACTAACAAATTATCTAATATTTTATATTGTTCTTCTTTTAACATTAACATTTTAACAAGTTCACCTTTATATTGATTTAAAAAATTTGAATCTACTTTTTTATAGTCATTTAAAGTCATAATCGGATTATTTTCCATAATTGAATAACCATTAAAAAAGCTTAAACTTACTCTAAAATTCATATAGTTAAACTCTTTGTTGTTTTCCACAAAATATTCTTTTAACTTACTAATCCTAGCCAATGTTTTTAGTTGCAAAACTTGATATTCTTTTACTAAATTATTAGATTCTTTTTTTTTTGTATTATTGCCTAAAAAAGTTTCAACCTTAATAATTCTTAATTGTGAAATAAGATCATTTAATTTAAAATAATCTTTATACATTTCTTTAAACGTTTTATTATAATCTTGAAAATCCATAATTTACTTTCCCTTATTTAATATAATAATATTAACATTTTTTTTATTATTTTGTCAAGCAACAAAAAAAAATAGGGCGGTAACCCTATTTTTATTTTTTACTAAAAAGTTTATAACAATATACAAATAATTCCGCCCTTACCTTCATTTACAATTCTTGCAAGCGTTTTTCTCATTTTGTCTTGAGCTTCAGCTGGCATAGAATAAATTTTATGGTTTAATCCCTCATTAACTAGTTGATGCAAACTCTTACCAAATATTTTGGTTTCCCACAAAGTTCTAGGATTTTGCTCAAACTCAGATAATAGCGAATGTACGAGTTCTGCGGATTGCTGTTCTGTTCCTATAATCGGGCTTACTTCAGTTTCTATATCTACCCTCATAATGTGTAAACTAGGTGCACTTGCTTTTAACCTTACTCCATATCTGTTGCCTTGTTTTAGCATTTCAGGTTCTGCTAATTCCATCTGTTCCATAGTAGGTGTTACTATGCCATAGCCTGTTTGTCTAACACTATCAAGTGCCATTTTTATTTTGTCATACTCTGCTTTTGCATGAGTTAATTCTTTTAAGTAAGATACTAATTGATAATCATTTTCAATCGGTATTCCTGTTTGTTCACTCAAAACATCATAAAATAATTCAGGTTTAGGGCTAATTGTAAATACAATTTTGCCCTCGCCCATATCAATTTCAGCATTTTCAAGATTTTCAAAATTTGTATTATCTTCAAATAAAGCAGTTTTTTGTTTAAAATCTCCCATCTTTTTAGCATTTTTAATCAATTCTTTTACTTCTGTTATTATTTGTTGAATAAAGGTGCTATCAAAATTTAAAGCTTCCATCCATTTTGGCATTTTAAATTCAAACGACACAATAGGAAAATCCATAAGTAATTTTTCTAAAATTTGGTTGATATCGGCTAATGATAAATTAACAACATCCATAACTATTACTGATGCAGAATATTTTTGTTCTAGCGATTTTGCTAAAATTTGTGTGTTCTCACCTTGTGGATTTGTACTATTTAAAACTATAACAAAAGGTTTACCGGTTGCTTTTAAATCAGCAACTACTCGCTCTTCTGCTTCAATATAATTTTGTCTATCAATGCCTGCTATTGAACCATCTGTAGTAATTAAAATACCCACTGTAGAATGCTCTTCTATTACCTTTTTTGTGCCCATTTCAGCAGCCTCGCTAAATGGCATTTCTTCTTCACTCCAAGGCGTCTTAACTAACCTAGGTTTTGCACCTTCAATATGACCTATTGCACCTTTGACCAAATATCCTACGCAATCAACCAGCCTTACATTCATTTGCACATTTTCTAAACTTAAGGCTACTGCATTGTTGGGCACAAATTTAGGCTCAGTAGTCATAATAGTTTTTCCGTCACCACTTTGTGGCAATTCATCTATTGCACGCTCTAATACAAATTTATCCTTTATGTTTGGCATTATCAATTTTTCAAAAAATTTAGCAATAAAAGTTGACTTGCCCGTCCTAACGGGACCAACAACCCCTAAGTAAATATCCCCGCCTGAGCGAGTTGATATGCTATTATAAATGTCAAAACTCTTCATATATTCCTCCAACTATTCAAAAGTTTGGTATATCAAAAGTTTATGATTCAAAAAGGTGTTTTATGAGAGTAAAATAAAAAAACCGCTTATGGCAGTTTAATTTTGTTTATTTTGTTTTAAATTTGCTCTTTTTTTAAGCATAGATTTTAAACTCACCCTGTTTTCTTTACCTATAAGTAGTCTAAAAATATTTTGCCTATGTGCAAACCAAGTAAGGAAAAAAATGCCAAATAAAATAGCCATTATAGGCAAATTATTATAAGGTGCTAGTTTTATGCCCTCAATAATTGTAAGGGCAGTTATCATAATAAAACTAGATATACTACCATATTCAAAAAACCATAAATATATAACGGCTACTATAAAAAATATTAGCGTTGCAAGTGGATTAGCAATCAAAAAGACTCCTAAAGAACAAGCAATACCTTTGCCCCCTTTAAACTTTAACATAATAGGATAAATATGCCCTACAATAACACTAAATCCACCAATATATAGTCCTAAAATTGCCATTTGCAAATTAGCATAACCGCCAAATGCAAAAAAACCTATAATAGCTGGCGTTGCACCCTTTATCATATCTAAAATAAGGGTTAAGCCACCTAACTTTCCGCCATAACTACGCAACATATTTATGGTACCGGGGTTGCCACTGCCTTTTTTTGTTATGTCTGATTTATTATGTTTAGAAATAATTAAAGCAAAGTTAATATTGCCTACCAAATAAGAAAATATAATGAGTAAAATATACTTTAAAACTTCCATATTATTCTCCTATTTTATCATCTTTTCTGCTTCTAAAAAATATTTTAATAGGCGTGCCTTCAAGTGGCAATGCCCTTCTTATAGCATTTTCTAAATACCTCTCATACGAGAAGTGAACTAACTTTTCGTCATTTACAAAAATAATAAAAGTTGGAGGATTCGTAACGGCTTGTGTTGTAAATAAAATTTTTAAGTTTCGTTTGCTTTTAAGAGGTGGTGGATTAACGCTAATAGCATCTCCCATAATCTCGTTTATTAAACTAGTTTTAACTCTACTACAAGAATGCTCGTAAGACTTAATAAGTAAAGGCATAATTTGAGTAAATCTTTGCCCTGTTAAAGCAGAAATAAACACGGGTTGAAAATAAGACATAAAGGATAATGAATGTTTTAAGTTTGCTAAATATTCGTTCATCGTTTTATTGTCTTTTTCTACTAAATCCCATTTGTTAATGGCAACAACGCTAGGTTTGCCTTGTTCATGCACATAACCCAAAATACGCACATCTTGCTCCGCTATTTCTTCCGTTGCATCAAATACAGACAAAACGACATCGGCACGCCTAATAGCCTCTAACGACCTTAAAACGCTATATTGTTCTATACTATCTTCATCAATTTTACTCTTACGCCTCATACCAGCTGTATCTATTAAAATGTACTCTTTGCCAAAATATTTAAACGGCGTATCAATAGCATCTCTAGTCGTACCAGCTTTATCGCCAACAACTACACGCTCTTCGCCTATTAGTTTATTTAAGATAGAACTCTTGCCAGCATTCGGCCTTCCCACTATTGCAATTTTAATACGATTATCTTTAACGTCACGCTCAACTTTATCGCCAAAAGTTGCTATAACTTTATCTAGTAGTTCGCCAAGTCCTTTACTTTGCTCAGCACTGATTGGATTTGGCTCTCCTAAGTTTAGTTGATAAAACTCATACATATTTGCTAAATTAAAATCATCTAGTTTGTTAACTACTAAAATAATAGGTTTCTTGCTTTTACGCAAAAAAACTGCAACTTCGTGGTCTGCTGCTGTTAAACCCTCTTTTGCGTCTACAAAAAGTAAAATTGTATCGGCAAGTTCTATGGCAATTTGCGCTTGGTTTAAAATATTTTGAGCAGTTTTATCTTTATTTTTTAAATCTATTCCACCTGTATCCACTAAACTAAAATTATAGCCTAGCCACTCAGCATCGGCATAAATACGGTCACGAGTTACACCCGGCTCATCTTTTACTATACTAATTTTTTTGCCTGCAATCTTATTAAAAAATGTGCTTTTACCCACATTTGGTCTACCTACTATTGCTACTAAAGGTTTTTTCATTATGGTTCTCCTATTTATCTAGCCAATTGTAACATATTAAACTTTTTTTAGCAACTTTAAAAACAGCAATAAAACGCCATTTAATTATTGATTAAAAAATTATTTTCGGCTAATAAAAAGCCCGCTTTTTACCTGACTAAAAAAAATTAATGTTTTGTTTTTAAATTTTTTATTTATTAAAACTACAATAAAAAATAATAATATAAAAGTGCCTAGTCCTAACATTAAATTAAAAATGACACTGTTTTTTACGGTGTCATTTCCTATTTGTAAAAATGTGTTTGCGCTCGTGCCGTAATTATAAGCGCCACGAATAGCTCTTCGTTGCAACACTCCGTTAATTACATTGGCAAATGGAACAACGCTTTTTAGCACAAGTTCTTTTTCTACTTGCTCACTGCCAAATTCTAAAAGCAATGCTTGTTTAGAAAGATCTTGGTTATATCCGCCTGCACCTAAATAAATATCTTTTACAAGTCCGGGATACCACTCATCGCCTAGCGCTTTAACTTCAAGTGCAAACTGATAATTTGCATCAAAATTATCATTTCTTTGCCCAACAACAAGTCTTACTTTACTCATAGGCTCACCGGCAACAACAGTATCATATGCCGAGCGAGGTGCTCCATCTCTATGCACATCAAGTAACACATCAGGGTTATAATCTTTCATCAATCTATCAGCAGTCGTTCGCGACCTACTATATGCTAAATTATCGTGAGGCAAATGCAAAGACTCATCTAGCTCTACTCTAAACCCTTCTTGTCTAAGTGCCTCGGCAAATGCTTTTGCAACATCATATATACCGCCCTCGCCATAAATACTTTCTGTTCCATCTGATAGGATATAACTCTCATCATTATGCGTCATATAAAGTCCTGCACTTTTTTCTATCTCTATTAGCGTATTAACTAAATTTGTATTTATTTTAAGGCTCGGCATAGTAACATCTTCAACATATTTAGCTTTACAAACTTTACTGTTTTTATCTACCTCAATTATTTCGTATCGTTTATTGTCATAGCTGATGTAACTATCGCCAACTTCTACTTCCTCGCCCCTTGTGCAAAGCTCTTCGTCACTTTCGGTATAAACCGTATAATAATCTGGTGATTGTGCGAGTACTGCAATTGTTCTATTTAATGCTAAAAGCATTAAAGTAAGCGCCAAACTTACAACTAGTAAAATTAAAAATACTTTTAAAAAAGTTTTGCTATTCATTTATATCTATCTCCTCTTTTTTATTTATTTCAACAACTTCATCATTGGATAACACCAAAACATCATTTTCTTTAGTTTTGTTAAACACTTTAAAAGTTTTAAAAGTTATAATTAAATAAACCGTCGTAAAAGCTATCACACCTATCTCAAAAAAATTACCAGTGCCTAAAAACAGCATATTGCCTAAATTATTTTGTCTATTTATAATAAAATTTATTAAACTAGCAATAGGCATTGATAAAAAAATGATTATAAAACTGCTTTTTAAATTTTTGCAAACAGTATAAATTACTACGCCAAGTGTAGTAGCAACAATAACTGTCGTATAATCAAAAAGTTGCTCTTGCATAAATGGAAAGAACAAATCAAACAAATAACTTACGCCAATTGCACTTAAAAAACCTAAAAAAATTGTGCGTAACTCTTTATTTTGTTTAACTGTGAAAAATAAATATATTGCTAGACTCGTAAATATCAAAAATCCACCTAAGCTGACATATATTATGTCGTAAAAATTTATTGGCTTAATCATAATTAGCAAAAAAGCCAAAATTGAAAGTAGGTCAAGCATCATAATACTAACACCTAACCTGCTAAAAACACGCTCTGTAACTTTAAAATTAAGGAGTATTATAAAAACTCCAAGTAAAATTATACTAATTGGCATATCCACTCTCCTATAATAATTAATTTGGCTAAAATTTATATTTTTATGTAATAAAAAAGAAAAGCTCAAAAACTTTTCTTTTAAAAATTTGTTTTAAAATATCTAAACTGTTACTCTAATCAAGGAAACTGCCATTTTTCTAAAAGTTTTAACTTTACCATTAACATCTAACATATAACTGCTTGTATAAGGCGTTATGTTTAAAACAACAATCTTACTACCTAACCTAAATCCAGCATTTTGCAAGTGATTTTTTATGGCAAAATTACCTCCAATATGGCTAACATAACCAACTGAGGCAATTTTTAAGTTATTTAGGCTAATTTCCGTCATAATTATTACCTTTTTCCTCTACGATAACATTATATTAAATTTATTTCGCTAAAATAACCAACAAAAAAACACTTTTAAAAAAGTGTTTTGTTTTTATAACTCATCAAATAATTTTTTAAAATGAGTAATATCTTCAAATTGCCTATAAACTGATGCAAATCTAACATATGCAACTTGGTCAACTTCTCTTAACTTATTCATAACCATCTCGCCGATTTCTTTACTGGTAATCTCTTTATTTAAACTATTCTGAATTTGTTTTTCAATATCTGCTGTCATCTGTTCAATTTGAGCTACGCTTACGGGACGCTTTTCACAAGCTTTAATAATGCCAAGTTCAATCTTTTCTTTGTTAAAAGGCTCAATTGTTTTATTTGTTTTTACAACTAAAATAGGTGTCAATTCAACAGTTTCATAAGTTGTAAAGCGTTTACCACAACCCAAGCATTCTCTTCTTCTTCTAATTTGATTACTGTCAGCTGATGACCTTGAATCAACAACTTTGCTATCGTTATGCCCGCAATAAATACATTTCATAAAAAAACTCCTTTTAGTAAATCAATTATACCTAAAAAGAGTCGTCTTGTAAAGAAAATAAATTACAATTAATTAAACACTTCTGTAACTCTCTGGTGTTATAGTCTTTTTTGCAAAAATTTCATAGTTATCATAATATTCCATAGAGTTTTTTGAATTTTTGCTTAAATTGTCATAATTTTTGTGAGGTCTATCTTCATTTTCTATTCCTAATTTTTTTACCGAATTAATAGAGCACGTGTTAGCATCAAACATTTCAACTAAAATTACATCTTCGCCAATCTTACAAATATTTTGCCACGGCACAAAGAGTTGTTCGCATTTAAAAAAATTAAAGAATCTTTTTTCGCCAGGTACAATAAAGCCACAAACTACGCCTGCGTGGCAGTCCATAACAAGGTCAATAATGTTGCCTAAGTTTTTGCCATCTGTCACATTAATAACATATTTTTCCCTCAGTTCGCAAAATGTTATTTCTCTTAGCATCCAAAACTCCTTAAAATATTACAAATTATTACAAAATAATATATGACAACAAAGACGCTGTTATTAATATAAATTTTTTAACAGTTTATATGCTAAATTTATAATTTTTGTTATAAAAAGCACCCCGAAGGGTGCTTAATTTATAATTGTTTTTTTAAATTACCCAGTGCATTTTTTTCTAATCTACTAACTTGTGCTTGACTTATTCCCACCTCTTCACTAACTTCCATTTGAGTTTTACCGAGGTAATAGCGAAGCATTACAATTTGTTTTTCTCGCTCATTTAATTTTGTTAGCGCATCTTTTAATGCAAGGTTTTCCATCCATTCCTCTTGGTCCGTTTTTTTATCGCCTATTTGATCCATAACAAGTACAGATTCGGCCCCATCGTTATAAACAGGGTCAAACAGTGATACAGGTGACATTATAGCGTCCATTGCAAACGCCACTTCTGAATACGGCAATTCTATTTGCTCGGCAATTTGTTCTAAGGTTGGCTCTTCAAAACCAGTCCTTGTTAACAATTCTCTTGCTTGCAAAGCTTTATATGCAATATCCCTTAAACTTCTGCTAACTCTAACGCTGTTATTATCTCGTAAAAATCGTCTTATCTCGCCAATAATCATAGGCACAGCATAAGTAGAAAATTTTACATTTAAGGTAACATCAAAGTTATTGATTGATTTAATCAAACCAACACAACCTACTTGAAAAAGGTCATCAGGGTTTTCTTTTCGCCTCATAAATCGTTGCACAACACTTAAAACTAGCCTCATATTGCCAATAATAAACTCTTTTCTAGCCTCAAGGTCGCCATCCTTTATCTTAAGCATAAGCTCAGTCATTTGTTTACCCGTTAATTTAGGCAAAAGAGCCGTGTTAATTCCGCAAATTTCTACTTTGTTTGCCATAAAGCCCTTCCTTCTTAAAAACTTATTATGCAAACATTAGCATTGCCTTACATACTCCTTTTTATACTAAATTAAAAAACTTTATTTATATCCTTTTTTAATTTTTCTATAATTTTTTTCTCTAATCTGCTTATGTAGGATTGACTAATTCCTAGCATATCAGCAACTTCTTTTTGTGTTTTTTCCGGCACATTAAATAAGCCAAATCTAAGCTTTACAATTTGCTGTTCGCGCTTATTAAGAGTCGTAATGCAATTTAGTAACACTTGTTTTTCAACCTCACGCTCTAAGGTTGTTGTTGGGCAATCATCATCGTTATTTAAAATATCCATAAGTGATATATTATTACCCTCCCAATCAACTTTTATAGGCTCACTAATAGAAACCTCATTTCTCACCTTACTCATCTTTCTCAAATACATTAAAATTTCATTTTCAATGCAACGGCTCGCATAGGTTGCAAGTTTTATTTGTTTATCGGGGTCGTAAGAGTTTACGGCTTTAATAAGTCCAATGGCTCCAACAGAAATTAAATCTTCAATATCTAGGCCTGTATTATTGAATTTTTTTGATATGTACACAACAAGCCTTAAATTATGCTCAATTAACTTGGCTTTTGCCTCTTCACTGCCGCCTTTAAGGCCGGCAATAACAATGGCCTCCTCTTTTTCTCCTAGCGGGCTAGGCAGTGCTTCCGTCCCGCAAACAAAAAATATAAAATTTTCTTTTTGGTCTAAAAGTTCAAAGTGTAAAAACGAATTTAATAGATTTTTTAATTTTTTACTTATTTTTAACATAACAACTCCTTACAAATCAAATAGCAACGGATTTAATAAAACGTTATAGTTTATCGATCCTTCAAACTTAGTCAATGCTAGTCCAAAGGTCACATCTTGTATTATATTCACTTGGCTATCTAAAAATATCTTTAATTCCTCCCCCTCGAAGGTTAATATTTTAGACTTTTTTCCATTAACCGTGTTAACACTTACATATTTACAGTTTTTTAGAGGTAAGTTTTCTAATTTTCCTAGTAGCAAATCCATTATTTTAATATTTTTAAATAATTGACTAAAAATCTTATAATTTATAATTACTATTGGCTTTTTACTCGCTTCTTCAAGCAACCTATTGCCAGTATCTAAAAAACCTAATGTATTACATATTTTATCGTTATTTTTAATGCTTACTTTAAACAAAAAATTGTTTAATTGTTTTCTTTTATAAAAATTTTTTATAAGGTTTAACATTAGGTATGAATAACCTATTACGACTAGCAAAATAATGCCTATTGGGATTTCATTTTCATATAATAAAACACCTGAATTAGTAACTTGCGTGTTGAGTAAATTTAGTATTGCAAAACATAAACCTCCCATAACAAAAGTTAGCGTTAAAAAGGTTAAAAATGTGACCAATAACTCTAAAGCGCTTTTATATTGCTTTAATACGCTGACCATTGATATGCCTATAAATATTTTAAACAGCAACAGTAACAACATCGGCATAATAAAAAGTGGCATAACTAGAGCAAAAACTGCTCCAAGTAAACTCGCTAAAAAGATGTTAAGTTTTTTTATGTTAAGTTTTAATAAGTGATTAGTTAAAATAATAATTACTGCATTAATTATTAAATTATCAATCAGCACATATTCAAAATAAATTTCCATAAAAACCTCTCTTAACTATTATAAAAGAGGTGCTAGCGTTAGCAATATGCAAACAAAAACAAAAAAGACAAAACTAACACTAATTTTGTCTTTTTATTATTAATATATAAAATTCATTTATTCTCACATCAATAAAAAAGCTCTAATTTTAAGTAAGTTCGAGGCTTGTGGTGTCAGTTCTAAGCAGGAGTTGGCTTTTTCCCGCCAATGACTGTTTAGACTGGCACCACAGAAACAATGAAATTACCAAAATTAAAGCTTTTTTTAGCCTTTTCTTATTTTGCGAAGGAAAGGTGGAATATCAGCATCTTCAACTTGGAAGACTGCACTTTTAGGTTTTTCAACATTAGTATTTACTGGTTGTTCAGCTGGTTTTTGACTAAAAATGTCAGTATTTACTCTAACTTCTGAGTTAGTATTAAAACCACTAGTTGCTGTATCTCTAAAACGATTAGCTAAAAACTTTTCATATTTATCTTTAACAGTTTGTGATTGCTCTTCTTGTTTATTCGGTAAAACTTTATCAAAAGTGCTACCTGCAAAACCTGTTGCAATAATAGTAATTTCTACACTTTCTTCCATAGCTTCATCAATACTTGCACCAAATATAATATTACAATTAGGGTCAACAACTTCTCTAACTAGTTCAGCCGCCTCATAAACTTCATCAAGTGGCAAATCAATACCGCCTTTAATGTTAATAAGTACGCCGGTTGCGCCTTCAATTTTAGTTTCAAGAAGTGGACTATAAACAGCGGCTCTGACTGCCTCGTGGGTTTTGTTCTCGCCTTTTGCATATCCAATTCCCATATGAGCATAGCCTTTATTTTTCATAATAGTTCTAACATCGGCAAAGTCTAGGTTGATAAGTGACGGATTAACAATAAGGTCGCTTATTCCTTGAATACCTTGTCTTAAAACATCATCAGCATGCCTAAATGCTTCCAACATTGAAGTTCCTTTTGGAACTATTTTTAATAATTTATCGTTAGGAATAACAACCAATGTATCTACATGTTTTTTAAGGTTGTCCATACCTTGCTCAGCATTTTGAAGCCTTACTCTTCCTTCAAAAGCAAATGGTTTAGTTACAACTGCAACAGTTAAAATTCCCATTTCTTTTGCCATTTGAGCAACTACTGGAGCAGCACCTGTTCCTGTTCCTCCGCCCATACCAGCAGTGATAAACACAAGGTCAGCTCCTTTTAATATTTCGGCAATAGCAGCTTTACTTTCTTCTGCTGCTTTTAAACCAATATTTGGGTCAGCACCTGCGCCTAAGCCTTTAGTTAATTTTTCGCCAATTTGAACTCTCTCTTCGGCATTGCTCATTAAAAGCGCTTGTTTATCAGTATTTATTGCAACAAAATGCGCACTGTCTATGTTTGCAGCAATCATACGGTTAACCGCATTATTACCTCCACCACCAATACCAATGACCTTAATGTTAGCTACTTGACTCTCTGATTTGCTGTTGTACATTGTTTAATCCTCCATAACCTAATTAGAACTCGTTTGTTTATTTTTTAATGCTTTAATTTTTTCTAAAATTTTTTCAAAGCCTTTTTGTAAAAAGTTTTTATTAATACTTTTCTCATCGGTTAAAGCAATGTCTAAAAGACCTAAAACCGAAGAATAATGTGGACTGTTTAATTGTGGAACCGGTGGAGCAATAACTTCTAAGTTTTTTCCCATTATCTTGCTTAAATAATCTTTTGCACCCTTTAAATAACTAAGTCCACCACCGGTTAAATAAATTGGAATATAGTCGGGATAATTGATATTGATTGAATGCAATATTTTGTTTATTGTCATAGCAATCATATCGAGTCTACTCTCAACAATTTCGTTAACCATTTTTGATGGAACTGGAGTAATTGTGCCACCTACTATCGTTTCATAAAAATCATCCTCGCTAGCATCCAAACTTAACACAACTTTTCGTTTTAGTTTTTCGGCTTCGTTAAATTTTAAATTTAAGCATTGGCTAAGATCGCCCGTTATATGCCCGCCTCCAACTGAGAAAGCATTTAAACTTAAAATTCCATCGCCTCTTACTAGCGCAACGCTAGTAGTTATGTAACCAGAATCAATAATAATTGCAAAGCGGTCTCTAACTTCTGGCTCAAGTAGATATAAACTCTCAGCTAACACGCTTGAAGTGTATTGACAATTCATAATTGATATTTCAGCTAATATACTATCAATTAGTTCTATAAAACTTTTTTTAGCCAAAATAAAACTTATTTGACTTGATAATTTTGTTGTAACCATTCCATTAGGGTCAACAACTTTTCTGCCATCATCTAGTGTAAAATAAATTGGTGAGCGGTTAATTACTGTATGAGTTGAAACAGTCGAGTTATAATCATCTACCATATCAAATAAGTTGTAAATATCGTTATCATTAATGCGTTTTTTGCTTGAATAAGCTAAACTTGATTCTTTTACTTCGGAATAGCAAAATTCAGCGGGAACGCCTATATAAAGTTTTCTTATTTTTTTTCCAGAATGAGTAATAGCATTATTTATTGCCACACTTATTGCAGTTTTTAAATCTTTAGTGTCAAAAAACTCTGCCGATGCAAAGCCAGAATAATCACTCTCGCCCTTGCCATTAATATTAAAAGTATTATTAATACCTCTTTCTGCTATTAGAACACTAATTTTAGATGATCCAAAATCTAAAACTGCTACCTCTGTTTTCGCCATTTAATTTCTCCAAATATTATAAGTGGATTTGTAAAAAATTGTATATTTATACATTATGTTAATTAATTATATCCATTTTTGCCCTTAATGTCAATGTTTTAGCACA
Source organism: Clostridia bacterium (assembly GCA_028702545.1). GTDB lineage: Bacteria > Bacillota > Clostridia > Christensenellales > UBA1242 > STF1-184. Next base: position 5,851 of record JAQVOQ010000012.1, on the reverse strand, counting down.
AGTAATAAGAAAAATTAAAAGAGGTAAAATTTGGTTTTTTACCTTTTTTCAAGTAGTAAAAACATCATTTATTGCTTAAATATTCATTATTTTTAATTTTTATTCATATTTATACACCATCGTCATAAGCGGCAACTATTTCGCCATTTAATTGTTCTAGTACTAACAAAATGCCCATTGTTCTATCAACAACGTCGCTATCATATACACTAAATGCCATTTGTAACTTATCAGCTATATTTAGGTTAGCCTCTTTAATAATAATCTGAATACCTTGTTTCATATCAACTAATAATTGGTTAGCTTCCTCATAGTTTAAAGTTATGCTTTTTATGTTGCCCCTTAAATTTGCTAGGTTGTAATCCCATTCCATAGCATTATGTGCAAAATCTTTAATAAGGTTAACATAAGCCTTTGGCATATCAATTATAGTTCCTAAAAGCGCATCGGCTACCGGCAAAATAAAACTAGAATTATCTATTAAAATTCCATTTTGATTCGTGTTAACAAAAACTGGTTTTAACTCCAATACTTTTAACTCATCATCACAAATTGCATAGGTATTATCGCTAAGTTTAAACACAAACATTTCATTTCTTTCAACTGCGTGAATAATAAGTTTTGATGGAAAAATAATTTCAAGCCCAACAACTTTTATGTACGGATTAGCCACTTCAATTTTGTTTATGTACGCTTCCCTATCAATAAAAAATATACTCTCTCCATAATTAAAATCGGCAGAGTCTAAAATAGTTTGCTCACTATCATCTAAATAATTAGTAGTGCTCAAAAAATCAACTTGTGCATTATTTAGTGAAAAAACTGTGCTAGATAATACAATAATAAACACAATAAAAGCAAATAAACTTAGTAGTATAATAAGTCGTCTATTCATTACCTAACACATTCTCCTTTTAAATTCGTTTGATATCGGCTCCTAAACTGCTCAAGGCGACTTCTAAATTCTCATACCCTCTATCAATATGATAGATATCATTAATAGTCGTGTAGCCCTTTGCAACTAGCCCTGCAAGCACCAAACTTGCACCTGCTCTAAGGTCGGATGCCGTCACTTCGGCGCCGTATAATTGCTTTTCGCCAACTATAATCGCACTTTTTTCTTTAATCGTAATAGTTGCACCCATTCTAATTAATTCGGGTACTTGCTTAAACCTGCTTTCAAACACATTCTCGCTTATTACAGTAGTGCCCTCACCAATTGTTTGCATCGCCATAATTGGCGCTTGGAGGTCGGTTGGAAAACCCGGATAAGGCTGAGTGTCAATGTTTCCAAGCGCCTTAAATTTTCCAATGCTTTCTATCTTTATTCTATCAAATTTAGTGTCTATGTTGCAAGCACTATTTTTAAGTTTATCAATTAAACTAATTAAGTAGTCGGGGTTTATGTTAGTTAGTTGTACTTTGCCTCCATTCATAGCCACTGCTATTAAATAAGTGCCTGCAACTATTCGGTCGCCAATCGGCTTATATTCAGTTCCTTTTAATTTTTTAACACCTTCAATTGTTATAACCGAATTACCTGCTCCTTCTATTTTTCCGCCCATAGAATTTATAAAATTAGCAAGGTCTACAATTTCAGGCTCTCTTGCAGCGTTAATTATTTGAGTAGTTCCTTCTATTAAAGTCGCAGCCATAATAAGATTTTCTGTTGCTCCTACGCTTGGAAAATCTAAATTTACTACTGCGCCGTGCATATTTTTGCCGTCACAATATATATAGCCATGTTGTTCAATTATTTTTGCGCCTAATTTTCTTAATCCATTTAAATGCAGGTCAATAGGTCTTAAACCTATATTACAACCCCCTGGATAAGATAGTTTTGCACTTTTAAATTTAGCAAGCAAAGGGCCCATTAAAAATATTGATGCCCTAACTTCTTTTGTAAGCTCTGCAGGAAGTTCAAAACTATTTATACTGTCATTATTTATTATAACATCATTATTTTGTTTTGTAATTAAACAGCCAATAGAAGACAAAATTTTTAACATAATCTCCACATCACTAAAATTCGGCACTTTATTTACAATAATTTCACCCTCACTCATAATACTTGCAGCTAAAATTGGCAACGTTGCATTTTTTGAAGTGCTTATTTCTAAAGCACCCTCTAATCTTTTGCCTCCATTAATAAAAAACTTATCCATAAATTATTACTCCTTATGTTTATAACACATAATAATTTATGAATAAATTGCGTTTGTTGCTTATATGCTAGCCTGATAAGACTGTTTATGAATATTGAGCAGTACGCCAATAGACGCCATAAAGACGACTAGCGCCGTTGAGCCTGAACTAATAAACGGCAGTGGCACGCCAGTTGGCGGTATGCTACCTGTTACAACTGCAACATTAATGAGTACTTGCGTTGCAATAATCGCTATAATGCCTGTAGCCAAATAACAACCAAACCTATCAAGCGAATTATAAGCTACTTTTATGCCATTGATAATTAAAACTGCAAAAACCATAAGCAGTAAAAATGCACCTATAAAGCCCAACTCCTCTCCTATTATACTAAAAATAAAATCACTCTCGGCAAAAGGTAAAAATAAATACTTTTGCCTGCTATTAAACAGACCTACGCCAAAAAGTCCACCACCACCGAGTGAGAAAAATGATTGAATTAATTGATAACCTTCTGCTTGTGGAGTTGCCCATGGGTCTAAAAAAGCAACTAATCTTTTAATTCTATATGGTTCCATAATAATTAGTAAGGGCACAATAGGGGCAATGCCAGCGCCCAAGAGAGCAAAATTTTTAATACTGCTACCACCTACAAAAAGCATAATTAAAGTAACAAGTCCAACACATAAAGTAATAGAAAAATTAGGTTCAAGTAAAATTAGAATGCAAATAACTCCACCTGTAGCTAATACGGGTAGCATACCTTTTAGCGTTCTAATAATATCGTAATTTTTAGCCAAATAACTGCTCGCAAAAATAACAAATCCAAATTTTGCAATCTCACTCGGTTGAATGGTAAAGCCAGGAAGAGCAATCCACCTGCTAGCTCCGTTATTAGACATTCCAAGTCCTGGAATAAAAACAAGTAGTAATAAAACTATTGAAATTATTAAAAAGTAATTTTTATATTTTTGATAAATGTGATAATCAGTTAAATATGTAAAAACAAGTACTCCAGCACCTAAAATTGCACCAAAAATTTGCTTTTTTAAAAAGTAAAACTTGTCGCCATAATTGATGTCGGCAATATAACTACTCGCACTAAAAACTATAATTATACCAAATATAATTAAAATTAAAGTAGCAATTAAAATTTTATAATTTAATCCGCTATAAGTTTCTTTTTTTTTAAGCAAACTAATTTTAGCCTTAAGCTGTTTTATCATAAACTTCACCCACAAATCTTTCAAAGGTCTCGCCCCTATCGGCATAATCAATAAATTCATCAAAACTAGCCGACGCAGGAGCAAGTAACACAATATAATTTGGCTTTGCAAGTTCTGTCGCTTTTAAAAAGCTTTCTTTAAAATTTTGCATTTTATAAATGCGTTTAAAATTGTAATTTTTTGCACTATCTAAAATTTTTTGTGCATTTGTACCACTGACCGTAATGGCTTTAACATTTTTTGGAAGTCTCTTAAACAAGTAGTCAAAATTGTCGCTCTTATCGCTACCGCCTAGCATCAAAATAATTTTTTCGCTAAAAGCCTCAGTCGCTTTTATTGAGGCGTCTATATTAGTCGCTTTGCTATCGTTAACAAAACTTACTCCATTCTTTTTTGCAACAAAACTAAGCCTATGAGGCGAGGTTTTAAAGGTCTTTATACCCTCAATAATACTAGGTTTATTTATTTTATATAAAAGCGATGCTAGTATTGCACATAGTGCATTGCTCAAATTATGCTCGCCAAGCATTGGCACACTTGCAGTTTTCATAATAATTTCTTCTACATCGCCCTTAACAAAAACGATATTGTCGCCTCTTAAAAAAACACCTTCTTTTAGCACTTCTTTTGTGCTAAAAAAGTATACTTTACTCCTAACTTCATTTGCTAGACGCCTTACTATTTCATCATCATAATTTAATAATATGTAATCATTTTTTTTCATATTTGCAAATAACTTTGCTTTTTCTTTAATGTAAATTTCCATCGTATAATGTCTATCTAAGTGGTCGGGCGTAATGTTTAATAAACAAGCGATTTTAGGTTTAAAATTTTTAATCCCTTCTAGTTGAAAACTGCTAACTTCCACGACATAAGTTTCTGGCTTTTTGGTTGCTAAAACTTCACCGCTAAACGGCGTGCCAATATTGCCAACCGTTAAAAAACTTTTGTTTGTACTTGTAAAAATATTATCTATTAGTTTAATCGTAGTTGTTTTGCCATTTGTGCCAGTAACAGCAATAATTTGTGATTTTTGGTTTTGATAGGCTAACTCTATCTCGCTAATTACTTTAATACCCGCTAACTGAGCAAGTTTTATATGCTCATTATAAATACTAATTGATGGGCTAATTACTATCAAATTCAAAAAATCAAAAACTTTATCATCAAAGTTAAAAATAATATCATAGGGCTTAACTAGCAAATTACTGTTTTTTATCGCGTCAAAAATTGTTTTATCATCGTCGTACAAAAAAACATTTGCTCGCTTTTGGTGTAATAAATTTGCCGTGGCAATACCGCTTTTACCTAGTCCATAAACTAGCACATTTTTGTTTTTAAAATTCATAAGCTTGTCCCCTATAAAATTATTGCCGCCAAAATGCTGATTACTGCAATTATGGCAGTTATAATAATATATATGGCGACAATTTTTGTTTCATTCATTCCACTTTTTTCAAAATGATGATGCAAGGGTGCCATTTTAAAAATACGCTTTTTTGTTTTTTTGTAATAAATCACTTGAAGTGTAACAGAAATTGAACTTGCAACAAATGCAAACCCTAAAATAGGCACGAGTAAAGCTAGCTTTGTTACAACTGCAATACTAGCAACTAATCCGCCTAGTGCAATACTTCCAGTATCGCCCATAAAAACACTAGCAGGATAAGAATTAAAAATTAAATAAGCGAGTAAGCTTCCAATAGCAGCCCCGCAAATTATTAATAAATTATTATATTCACCTATTAAAGCTTGTCCAATTCCTAAATTTATTTGTTCGTTAATAAACAAATAAAAAATAAAAGTAAAGCCAATAAAATAAATTAAACTTACGCCTCCTGCTAGTCCATCAAGACCATCAGTTAAATTTACACTGTTTGTAACGGCTAAAAAAACAAATATAATAAACGGAACATATATCCAAAATAAGTTTAACTCAGTATTTAAAAATGGAATAATCAAACTGCTACCAATATAAGGCGAATTAAACGCAAAAAAACTAACAATCGTTGCGATGCTAACTTGTCCAATTATCTTTTGATAAGGTTTTAAACCTTCATTTTGCTTATATTTTATTTTAATAAAGTCGTCTAAAAAACCTAAAATCGCATATCCAAGAGTTACTACTAAAACTACTATTGCCAGCGAACTATTATAGCCAAACATAATTAAACTAGTTATTATTATACCTAAAATAAAAATAATACCGCCCATTGTTGGAGTGCCCGCTTTTGACTTGTGCCCTTCAACATAATGCAAAATCGTTTGCCTTGCTTTAAACTTTTTAATTATTTTTAAAACAGGCGATGCAAGTATTACACTTATAACAAACGAAATTAATATTGCGGTAAAAATTTTCTCCATTTTTGTCTCCTTCTAGAAGCTAGTTTTTTGCCTTTTACTTTTTAGGTATTTTTTTATCTCTTCCTCATCATTATATGGGGAATTTAATGAGTTTATTATTTGATAATTCTCCGAAC
>JAQVOQ010000064.1 GCA_028702545.1 Clostridia bacterium | reverse complement strand
TTAAAGCGTCTAACTCTATTTTTGTTCCCACTTCTTCTTGTAGTCTTTCAACTTCAAAAATTTGGTTAGGTTCAACTTTATATTGTTTTCAACCGGTCTTAACTATTGCGTACATTTTAGGTTCCTCCTTCAAATAGTACCCGCTGTTTTAGGTGGCAACTTGTGCTCTTATTTGCCTAAACCATGCGACTCAGGCTAAATATTACTATATAAGGCTAGTTTTGTCAATAAAAAAGGCAAAAAATAAAGATGAATGTAAAAATAGAAAATTATTATGGCACTTACGCACAAGCGGTTAACTATTATTATTCACTTTATTTAATTGGCAACTTAAAAGTTGAAATTAGTACAAATTTAAAAGCAAATCAAATGCTAAAACTTAAAACAATATAACATAAAGTTTTAAATTTATATTAATCTTTTAATTATTAAAACCAAGCTAGCAACTGCTAGCTTTTTTAACATTATTTTACATAATTAAAACGAATATAAACTAGATAAAAATTTAAAACTAATAATATCAACTAAAAATATAGGAGAAATTTATGGAAACTAAAAATACAACTAGCAAAAATAATGATAAAACCACAAATAAAACTGAAACAACTAGCGAAAATACTGAAATTAAAAAAAGTGATAACGAAGAACTACTAAATGCAATATATCTAACAGCTAAAACATCAGCTAATTCCGTTGAAGATGTTGTAACAAGTGCTAAAAACACGATTTTTCAGGCCGCTATAAGCGCTCAGCACACTAAATATGAAGTTATTGCAAAAGAGTGTCATATGCTTGCAAAAGCACTAAACATAAGCTTAAACGATGTTGATTGCATAGTTAAATTTAAACACTGGGCAATAGTAAAAGTTGGAGCGTTAATTGACTGTTCTACGGCAAGCTTTGCTAAAATGCTTTATACGGGAATATCTTGTCAAATAGCCGATTTAGTGCAAAAAATTTGCAAGTTTAAAGGCGCTGATAAAGACATTTTGTTGCTAGCCGAAAAGCTATCAAGCTTGCAAGAACAAAACATTCACGAAATCAAAAAACATCTTTGCACAAAGGATTAATAAATTTAATGTATATAAATAGGTTTAGTAAAAGCAAAGCCTAATGCTATCTTTTTGTTTTTTAAAAAGGTAGCATTTTTTGTTTTTAAAAAGGTATTTATTAACTTTTCTACAATAAACAAAATGAATTCTTGTTTTACTTTTTCGCTCTTTGATAAAAGTTCAATAATCATTAAATACTTGCTAAAAAAGTACTGCCCTTCTAGCGGTATGAAATCACCCGCAACTAGTTTTTTAAGAGTTTTTTGCTCGTGTCCGCTATATGACAAACTATATAAATTTTCACTTTTGCTTATAATAAAAGTTGCTAAACTTATCTCATAAGGAATCGGAGTATCTTCATCCACTCCTATAAGCCAATCATTAAACTCATGGCTGAGCATATTAAAATAACTTTTATAATAATTATTAAATTGTAAATTAAACTGACTTAAATTTTTCATTCTACACCTAACGACACTATAAACACCATAATAATTATAAAAAATATACCTACTGCTAGCCACTGAATGCTTTTGTTAAAAAAATTAAATTTTATGTTGGTTACCTTTGCATTCATTAAAATTTGTTCCGCTATATCAAACTCAAATTCATCTGGCTTATAGTCATTAGGAAAATCGTAATATTTTATAATAGCTTCTAAATAATTCATAGCGCCAAACTCGCTTATGTCTTTAAAATAAATTAAGTTTAAATCGCTTATTTTGGTTATTCTCTTTTTTCTTAATATCTTTATATTTCTGCTCATAAGTGCAATAAAGCTAAGTATTATGCTAATAGAACAAAACAAAATAGAAAGCCCGGCAAAAATAGTGCCTAAAAAATTTGCACCCTCTAAATTAGTTGATGCAAAAATAATAATACCAGTTGCAAGTGCAATACTAATTGCGTGTTTACTTTCGGCATATTTCAAATTTTCCATAACGACTGATAAAATATATTTTAATGTTTGCTTCATAACACTCTCACATAAAGCATTATTGACAAATTACAAAAAAAGTAAACTTTTTTTGTTAAAGTTTACTCAATTATCTGGCTAAATTTTTGACTTGCGGAATGCTTTAAAACAAAGTTTTTTAGCATAACTTCATTAATTATTTTTTTTGTGTTGCACTCGCTGTCAAGCAAATAAAACCTGTTAAAACAGTTAGCATCTAGCATTCTAATAGCCATCATTAAGGTTGCGTCTTCACTTATAGCAATATTTTTTATTATTTTGCCTTTTTTAGTTAAGTTTTTTGTTTTGCACATAGTTATAACCGTGTTATAGGTAATATTTTTATTATTATCCAAACTTCCCGCCATCAAGAAAAAACTTGCAATAAAAAATGTAAAATTAATAGTATAAAATATAGAGCATAAAAACATTACAAAAAACACAACTGCAATTATAATACCGAACAGTTTAATCAAATTATAAGCTTTTTGGCGATTAATTTTTTGTGATAATATGCTAAGCAATACCCTCCCACCATCAAGGGGAAAAACGGGCAAAAGATTAAATAATAAGCTTGCAAGATTAGCGACAACAAACAGCTCTGTGTAGTAATAATACACAGGAAACATCCACCAAAGAGCGAGGTTTAAAACAATTAATACGAGGTTTACAAATGGCCCAGCTAGGCTTATTAATATCTCATCTCTAAAACTAAAAATTGTTTGCTCACCGCTGAGTTCTGTGCCATAAGGCATAAGCGTTATTGTGTTTAGTTTATAGCCGAGTTTTTTAGCGACTAGGGCATGTCCTAATTCGTGGAGTAAAATAGCAACTAGATAAAACAAAAACATTGCACTTAAATTAAAATAAACTAAAACAACACCCAGCAAAACAAACCACGGACTAATTTTAAATTTTAAGCCTTTAAGCACTTTTTACCTTTTTTTTAAATATCACAAATCCTGCTATTTTCATATCTCACCTCGCTTAAATAAGATATTAACGGTAAGTGGCATATATACTTAATAGACTTATGAAGTGTATAGATTTTTCGTAAATAGGAGTTATCCCACTATCTTAAATTAACAAAAATAACTTTTAATAAATTATTCATTTATACTCCCTAACACTTTTAGCCTCGAACAAATTGCGTCTATATTAATTTTGTAACCACCATTATCCTCAATATTAATATCACAGTTTAAATCCTCAGCCTCAACATCGGTATAATTTTTTAAGACATATAAAATATCACTTTTTATCACTTCTTTTATTCGCTCGGGGTTAAAGTATTTATCTGATATCAAAACTTTCTTTAATCTATCAACTCCCACTTTTGCTGTATTATTAAACATAACGCTATACCCTCTTTCTTAAATTTCGTTTTATACTACCTAAAAAGCCTTTGTATTTTAGAGTATAATCAAACATATTGTCTGTGCCATTATGTAAGTTATCACAAAGGTTTTTAAAAGCTAAATAACTTTCTGTTTTGCTATGTACTCCGCCACCTAAAGATGAACAAGTAGAAATTTCGTCATCTTCTGGTATTACGCCAACGAGTTGAACTTTTAGCAAATTTTCTATATTTTTAACATCAATCATTTGTCCGTTTAAAACAAGGTCTCCTCGAATACGGTTGACAATAAAACTGATTTTGTTTAATTGATAACTATTTAAAATTGAAATAACCTTATCAGCATCGCGAATAGATGCTATATGAGGGGTTGTAATAACAATGGCCTCACTCGCTGAAAAAACTGCTCTATGAAAACCCGAATCAATACCTGCTGGGCAATCTAAAAGCACATAATCAAAACTCTGGGCTAATTGGTCAACAACATATTTAATGCCGTAGCCTGTAATTTTATTTTCGGTATAAATGTGCGCACTTGGCATAGTGTACAAACTTGGCTGACGCATATCTTGAATAAGTGCTTGCTTTGCCCTACACTTACCATCTATAACGTCGACGATATCATAAACTACCTTATTTTCTATACCCATAACTACATCTAAGTTGTTTAAGCCTATATCTAGGTCCATCATAACAACCCTTAAGCCTGTGCTAGCTAACCTTATTCCTAAGTTCGCACAAATCGTAGTTTTTCCAACGCCACCTTTACCGCTAGTTATAACAATTTTTCTTGCCATTTTTACCCCCAATAATTTAGCAGCTAATAAAATTATAAGTTTATGTATAAAAAAAGTAAAGGAACAATTTAAAATAAAATGTCCCTTTTTTTGTTATTTTGTTTAACTTAAAAAATTGTTATATAAATGGCTAATTTTCTTTAATAATAGCATTTAAAGTTTTTTTGTCGGATAATAATTTTCCAGCACCGATAATAGTAGATTCTTCAGGTTTATCACTTAAAAACACTGGCAAGCTCAACCTCTTTTTTAAATAATTTTCTAAACCCGTAACATTGGCTAATCCACCACTTAAATAAATACCATTATTTGAAATATCTGCCACAATGTCGGGCGAGCAACTATTTAACACATCTTCAATTGCATCGGCTGTTTTTTGAAAGTAATATTCAACAGCAGGTCTAATATTAGACGAAAATACTATATCGTGACGAGGTGTTTTAGTGTTTACATCAATACCGCTAACTTCTAAGTTTGATGTATCGTGAATATATAAACTGCCAATTTCTTTTTTTATTTTTTCGGCGGTTTGTAAACTAATTTCAAGCTCATAGCCCTCGGATACATAATTTTTTATCGCTTCGTCCATCTTTGAGCCACCCATAGAAATTGTATGACCTGCAATGATGGCATTCAAACTAACAGCAGCGACCGAAAAAGTGCCACCACCTAAATTTAAACTAATTACGCCACAGT
>JAQVOQ010000063.1 GCA_028702545.1 Clostridia bacterium | reverse complement strand
TATTTTGACAACTTTATATATTAATGCAAGAGAAAATATTAACCATAAATATAAAATAATTTTATATGACAATACAGATTTTGAGAATTTAAATATTTATCAATTTACAATTAAAACCGTTCTTCCCGACATTACTCTTTATGGAGTAATAGATGGTGGAACAACCTCAAGTGATGTTTATGCGTTATGGGAAATTCAAAGTGGATATAAAGCAGTATATAAAATTAATAATGGATCTGAGATTGTATATTTAAATGGTCAAGTTTTAATAAACGAAGGAGTTTACACATTAACATTAACAGATGAACTAGGTAATAAAAACACTAAAATTTTTGAAATAGATAAAACATTAGATTTTGTGATTTATGAAGATTTGATACAAAGAGAAATTAATGAAATAAGGTATACAAATAAAAGCATTCAAATTAGTAATAATGAGCCATTAAATATAGAAATTACAAGAAATGGTCAAATATATGAATATGAGTTTAATAGTTATTTTAATGACGAAGGATTCTACTTGGTAAAGATTTTTGATGATTTTGGTAATGTAAAATATTTTGAATTTGAAATAGATAAAACAAATCCTGAAGCAGAATTAATCGGTGTGGAAAATAATCAAACTACAAGTGGTTTTGTGCAAGTTGTTTGGCAGGAAGAAAATCTTACTTCAACGATATTTAGGGATGGAAATTATCTTGGAAATTATTATAGCGGAACTGAGATAAAGCTTAATGGTGTTTATGAAGTTATAGTAAAAGATCGTGCAGGAAACTTTATTAAATTTAATTTTAAAATAGATAACAAAATTGAGTTTGATATTAACACTTTTAATGGTGGAATTTCGAATGGCAAAGTTAGAGTTATTGCAAAAGAAGAGCTGACAATAGAAATGCATAAAGATGGCGAAAATATTGAATATGAATTTGAACAAATTTTAAATGATGATGGATTTTATGAGTTTTTATTAACAGACATTCTAGGAAATAAAACAACTTTTAATTTTTATATTCTTAACAAACCATTAAAAAGAATTGAGAAAAAATTTGATTCTTTAATTGAAATAATTGAAATACAAAAAGAAGATGAACCTCAAGAATTAGATATCCAAAACAATACCTTATATCTAATCGATGAAGCTTATTATAAAGTAACTGTTTTAGATAAAAGTGTAAATAAATATTTTTCTTTTAATTTAGAAATAGATACTACTCCACCAACAATACAATTGGTCGGTGCGGAAAATGGTGGACAAACAAAAGGCGAAGTCACAACAAAGAATCCTTCTGAAAACCCTATTTATATACAAGCCACAAACAACAGTGAAGAGTTTGAATATAACTTAGGAGAAGTAATTAAAAATGTTGGAACCTATGAACTTATAGTAATGGACGAAGCTGGTAATTATACCCTTTATGAGTTCACAATTATTTATGCTTTAAATGCAGCAAGTATTGCTTTATTTGGTGGGATGTTAGCACTGGCTGTTATCTTAATAATATTTTTAATTAAAAATAAAGTTGGATATTACAAGAAGAGTGCAAGAGTTTTAATAACCGAAGAAACAACAGAAGAAATAGATAGTATAGAAGAAAGATAGCCTTTTAAAGGTGTTTTATTGAGATTCTTATACTAAGCAGGAAAAGAGTTGCAACAAAATGTAATTTTAGTGCCTGAAAGCCCCTAAAATACGGCAATATTTTGTAACACTGCACATAGGCACTGTTACAAACTGAAACATTTTGTTTTAGCAACTCAGTTCTCAATAGAACTGGGAAACCCAGTTTATTTTAAAGAGTGAAAAGCCTAAATAATGAGGTTTAAAAATAGATATAGTGAACTGCTGACAAAATGTCAGCAACTGAAATTTAACATAATGCATCGCATTATAACCTTGCGGTAATTTTGCTAATAGAACTTCAAAATGAATAGAGATAAATTAAAAATTTTGGAGGAATAAAAATAATGAAAAATTTATTAGCAGCTATTAATTTTAACCCTGTGCTAGCACCAGTATTGGAAGTTTTAAATGCAATACTTTGGCCAGCAATTGGACTTGTCGGAGCAATAGGAACTATCTATTGTATTGTGCTTGGAGTGAAGCTTGCAAAAAGCGATGAAGCAGGTTCAAGGGAAAAAGCAAAGAAAGATTTAATCGGAGCAATTATAGGATTTGTTGTTATCTTTGTATTAATTGTTGGATTAAAAGTTTTAATGCCAATCTTGCAAGATTGGGTATCAACTCAAATTGTATAAAAGGACAAAATAAATGAAAAATGTTTTTAAGATTTTAAATATAATATTTCTTATCTCGATAATTTTAATATCCTCTTTTTGTTTATCAGCATGTGTTTCGGGTGTTGTATCTGAAAAACAATATGCCGAAATTTTCAATGGGATAAATGCAGAATATGATAATGGAAATAGTGTTTATTATCAAATGAAAACATTAGTAGATAATACACAGTTTAATGAGAGTATTCAAAGCAAACCTTACCGCAAATTAGATATTTATATAAATCAAAGTTGTCAAATTAAAGGAGTAGTTTTTCTTATTAGAAGTTCAGAAAATTGCACACTTAAATTTACAATTTATATTGATGAAGATATTGCATCAACAAAAACAGAAACTTTTTCTAGCAGTGTTGTAAGTGATATTGATTTATTTTTCGATATCACTTATGCCTGCAATTCTAGAACTAATTTCTACATTGAAATAGAAGAATTAAATAAACAAGAAGATGAAGAAAAAACTGATTTTGTATTTGATAGTTTTATTATCTTCTTACAGGAGTAAATAATGGATTGGCTTACAAATTGGATTTTTGATTTGCTATATGGAATTCAAAAAACTATATGCTATATAGTTGATTTTATAAAAGAGATTTTCTACATGTTAGCAGGTATTGAGCCTGTCCAAGTTAATGGTGGAGAATCTGACTTACTATCTCACTTCTTACTATCCGATGCCGTGAAAAAAGCATTTTGGGTTGTATTACTTATAGCAGTAATATTATTAATAGTTTTTGTGATTATAGCAATAATCCGTAGTGAATACGCACATGGTGAAAATAAGAAAAGTAAAACATTAATACTTGGAAAAGCCTTTCAAAGTTTTACGATATTTTTGCTGATACCCTTTCTTTTACTTGCTGGAATAACCTTTTCAAATACAGTTGTAAAGTCTGTTAATACAGCCATGAATCCTTATGTTTTAGAACAAGGTCAAGAAGCAACTATTGGTGGGCAAATATTGGTAACAAGCGGTTATTATGCTTATATCGGAGAAGAAAATGAAAGGCAAGAAATAGAGATAAAATTTATAACTGGAGAATTAGATTATAACAACAACGAAGTGGTCAGTCAGTATTATAAAATCCGTAGCCTTGACTTCTTTGTTGGGATAATTGGTGGATTGGTTATTCTTGTAATGTTTGTTATGAGTGCAATAAGTTTCATACAACGGATTTTTGATATTATACTCCTCTACATAATTTCGCCGATTAGTGTTTCCACTATACCGACAGATGATGGACAAAGGTTTAAGCAATGGAAAGAAATGTTGATTGGCAAAGTGCTTGGTGCATATGGAATAATTCTTTCAATGAATTTATTTTTCATAATTATTCCACAGATTCAACAAATTGCATTTTTTGGAAATGCTTTTAAAAATGGAATAGTGAAAATTTTATTTTTAATTGGAGGAGCATTTGCAGTAACCAAAGCAAACATTGTCATTGCTTCCTTAACAGGAAGTCATTCTGGTGGAAGCGAAACAAGAGAACTGATTGCTAATATGAGAACTGGCAAAAACATAACTCGTGCTGTGGGTGCAACTGCTCTTGGACTTGGTGGTGCAATTTTAGGTGGCAAACACTTTATGGATAGCAATAAGTCTGGTGGACTAGCAAGTGGACTTAAAAACACTTTTACTGGATCTACTGGTAAAGGAGTTAGCTCATCAAATCCAACAAAAGCAAACAGGTATGGGAAAATGCCAACTCGTATTGCAAGCATGCCAATTGGTGTTATGAAAGATATTGCGACAGGAGGAATAGTTGGTGCTGGTAAAAATTTTATTCCAAGAGTTAACAATGCCATTAAAGGCACAACTTTATTAAACCATCCACAAGCATTAAAATCAAAGGAGAAACCAAATGCGAATAATACCGAAAAACACTAAGGTCAAACTTCAATTCTATAAAGGTGTAACAATAATCGATGTGATTATAGCCGTGATTAGTCTTGCTTTTTTAGCTTTGACTGTATCTAGCAACCTTCCACAAAAATGGATAATTGCAATGGTAATCTTAATTGTTGTGGCACCGCTATATATTCCTCTGGGAGAAATGAAATTATATAATGCATTAGGCTATGCTTTAAAGTTTTTATTTGCAAAAAAATCATTTTCAAAAAGCAAAAGAGGAAAGGCTAATATGGGAACAGTTGTCCCATACGAAAAAATTAAGGACGATTTAATTTGGCAGAAAGAAAATGGAATAACGGGAGTAATTGAGATAAAACCAATTGAGTTTAATTTGCTTAGTGAATATAAACAAAATTATTTTATTGATGGTATGTTTTCTAATATATTAAGAAATATTGGCATTTATCAAGAAATCAATATTATTAAGCTTGAAAAACCAATAATTTTTGATAATTATATTAAAAATGAGTTAACAAGAATTCAAGCAATTATTGCAGCTAATGAAAATGGAGATTTATCCGAAGAAGAGTTTAGATCAAGAGCTAATGTTATAGAAGATAGAATAAACATTATAGATAAAATAAACTCAGAAGAAAAAATATATACTAGCACCTACTATCTTGTTATTCATGATATTGATAAGAAAAGTCTACAACATACATTAGATTTAATAAAAAATATACTTCATAACAATAATTTTGAAATAAAACAATTAAATAATCATGAGTTATTTTTGTTTTTAAAATATT
>JAQVOQ010000062.1 GCA_028702545.1 Clostridia bacterium | reverse complement strand
AGTCAACATATATATTAGTTTGCCCTAATATAAAAAAATAATAATAGCAACATTAATTTAGTTTAATTATTGACAAGTTTTGTTATGTGTATTATACTTTTACAAGTACGATAAATCGTGCGAGCTATTAGCTCAGTTGGTAGAGCAACGGACTCTTAATCCGTGTGTCCAGGGTTCGAGCCCCTGATGGCTCACCAATAAAAAACGCCTATTAAGGCGTTTTTTTTGTGTAGTTTGTATAAAAAATGCTTAACCCCTATGGGTTTGAATCGCAAAACTAGCGTTTGTATATGGTTAATTATTTTATTTAAAATATGTGATTATTGTATAAATTTTAATACAATTGATTATTGACAAATTTTAAATTTTAAGTTATAATTAAATCAATAAAAAAGAGGCGGTTTAACTACTATGAAAAAATTTGATAATATTTTTGTTAATTCTTTAGATATTCAACCAGATGATGAATTTTTTAATGAAGAAGAAATTAATAATAGAATTAGAAAAATTGCGGAAAAAAATAATTTACAAGCGGGCGATAGTGTTAATGCTGATGTTGTTTATAATTATGAAGGCAAACAAATTGAAAGTATTGCTACAATTGAATATGATGGCGAACAGTTGACTGCTGTTGCAGGCTATCATGCAAAAAAGTTTGATGAAGGCATTTATGAGGAAGACTTCCAAGCTTAACTTTAATTTTAAATAAAACGCACTCAGGTGCGTTTTTTTGTTGTCAAATTTATTTTTATATTATAAAATAATGCTAGACAAAAAAATAAGGGAGAACGCTATGGACGATATGGACGAAATTATTTGCCCTTGCTTCGATTTAAAATTAAAAGATTTAGTAGATGCAATTAAAAAACATAATATAACAACGGTTGAAGAATTATCAGAGATTACAGGTGCAGGTACTATTTGCGGAGCTTGCAATTATGAACTGGAAGAAATTGTAGAAAAATATAAATTAAAATAAGTGAGTTTTTATTTGACAATTTCTGTTTAAAGTACTATATTGAGTTAGTTGTTTTTATAAATACACTATATATAGTATATATTATTTTTTAAAAAAGGGGAGTTATTATGTTTAAAGATTTCTTTGAAGATGAAGAGGAAGATGAACAATTACCAAAAAAAGAGCAAATGAAAGCCATTATTAATGATAATAATGAGTTAGTTGTACCTGAACAATTAGAACTTGATTTAGAGTATTAACAAAACAAAAACTAGTCTAACTTGCTAGTTTTTTTATTGTAAACTCGTTTTAAATAATTGCAAAGTATGGTAAAATATTCTTATGAGAATAATTGCAGGAAAACATAGAGGAAGAATATTGCGAAGTTTGCTCCACGAAGGTACCAGACCAACAGCTGACAGAGTGCGTGAGAGCCTTTTTAGTAAGATTCAATTTGATGTTAATGGTGGAATTGTGCTAGATTTGTTTGCAGGAACAGGCGCTTTGGGCTTTGAGGCTTTGAGTAGAGAAGCCAAAGAAGTTTATATGATTGATAATAGCAAAGAAAGTTGTGACTTGATTGTTGAAAATAATAAATTATTAAAAGAAAACGCACATATCTTAAATGTTGATTTTAGGGTAGCATTAAATAATTTTGTTAGAGATAAAATTGTTTTTAATGTGATATTTTTAGATCCACCATATAAAACTGATTTAGCAGAAGAAGCACTTATTATAATTGCACAAAACAAATTGCTGACAGAAAATGGAGTGATAGTGTTTGAACATGATAAAGAAAAAATGCAGTTAACAGTACCTGACGGACTTATTATTTATGACCAAAAAAAATATGGAAATACTTATTTAACATATATTACACTAGATTAATAAAAATGCATTAAAATGTATAAATATACATTTATGAAATAAAGGAAAGTTATGGGCAGTAAAGTTATAAAGATTGATATAAAAGAAGGAATGCCACCTACTGATGTGGCAATTTTTAACTTAGAGAAAGAAATTCTATTTGCTAAACTAGAAGGAATTAGAGTTATCAAAGTTATCCATGGTTATGGTTCGAGTGGAAAAGGTGGTAGCATAAAAATTGCCGCGAGGCAATTTTTAAAAACTCAAAAGCGACTTGGCAACATTAAAGATTATGTACCGGGCGAAGGGTGGAGTAATCATAAAGTAAAACCTATGGGGCTACTTGAAGATGCTCCTGAACTACTGCTTAACTCGGATGGTGAAAGTTTTAATTTAGGAGTTACCATTATTATTTTATAGGTTTAAATTTTATAGTTTATAGGAGAAAAATTGTATGATTTATTTTACAGCAGATACTCATTTTGGATCAGAAAAAGTAAGAATATATAGTTTGCGACCTTTTGTCAATCTGCGACAAATGGATAAAATTATGATAAAAAACTGGAATAAAACTGCAAAAAAAGATGATTATATCTATCATTTAGGTGATTTTGGCTCTTATAACACAATTAAGAAGTTAAAAGGCAAAGTAATTTTGATTATGGGAAACTATGAAATTAATGACAAAGAAAGAGATTTTAAAAGCTTTAAATCATATAAAAAATATTTACTATCACTTGGCTTTTATGATGTTATTGATGAACGCGGATTGAGAAAAATTTTTAAAGATATAAGCGATGAAGAAATTTATTTAACTCATAAGCCTATGGATTGCGATCCAAATTGTTTTAATTTATTTGGTCATATTCATGGACATTCTAGGGCAAAAGATTTTGGGCTAAATGTTGGCGTGGATTGTTATAATTACAAATTAGTAACTGTGGAAAATATTAACTTTTTAAAAAAAGCAATTGATGAAAAAATTTTTGATGATAATGTATTTTGCCAAAAAAGTAATTTGATAAATAAAAAATAGTATTAAATTAAAAAATAAAATGCACAAATTTAATTTGTGCATTTTTTATTGATATTTAATTTTACAAAATTATATTTATGCAATATTGTTTAAAAAATTAAAATTTTATATACAAGTTTTATTCATATAATCCTGCGTAGATTGGAAAACTTTTTGTTAGGTTTAGCACTTGCTTTTTTAGTGGTTCTAAGTTTTGATTAGGGTTTTTAATAACGCTTGCAATAATCTCTGCAATTACTTTCATTTCGCTTTCGCCCATACCGCGAGTTGTTACGCTTGGAGTGCCAACTCTTAGTCCACTAGTAACTTGAGGGCTTCTTTTATCGTTTGGAATAGAGTTTTTGTTAGTTGTTATGTTAATTTTGTCTAACAATGTTTCTAGTTCTTTTCCTGTTAAGTTTTCTTCAGATAGGTCAATTAGCATCAAATGATTATCTGTGCCACCTGATACTAGTTTAATACCGTGTTTAATTAACTCTTCTGATAAAACTTTGGCATTTTTAACGATATTTTTCTGATAAATTTTAAACTCTTTTGTGCTAGCTTCTTTTAGCATAACGGCTTTAGCCGCAATAATGTGCATTAATGGTCCACCTTGTGAGCCTGGAAAAATCGCACTATCAATTATTTTTTTGTATTTTGCTTTGCATAAAATTAATCCGCCTCGAGGTCCTCTTAGCGTTTTGTGAGTTGTTGTTGTAACAAAATCGCAATGTGGAACAGGTGAAGGATGCTCTCCTGCAACTACTAAACCTGCAATGTGTGCGATGTCTGCCATTAAATAAGCATCAACGCTCTTTGCAATACTTTCAAATTTTTTAAAATCTATTGTGCGAGAATAAGCGCTTGCGCCACAAACTATCAGTTTTGGCTTGCATTCTAACGCTAACTTTTTTACTTCATCATAATCTATTTGACCATTTTTAGCGTCAACTCCATAAAAAACAAAGTTAAAAAGTTTCCCGCTAAGATTAACAGGGCTACCGTGCGTTAGGTGACCGCCTTCGTTTAAACTCATTGAAAGTACGGTGTCGCCGGGTTTTAAAATAGCATTATATACTGCAAAATTAGCATTAGAACCGCTATGTGGTTGCATATTTGCGTGTTCTGCACCAAAAAGCTCTTTTGCACGATTAATTGCAAGAGCTTCAATGCCGTCTACAAACTCACAACCTCCATAATAGCGTTTACCGGGATACCCTTCAGCATATTTATTGGTTAAAATTGTGCCAGCAGCTTCTAAAACTGCCGTACTTACAAAATTCTCACTAGCTATTAGTTCTATGTTATTTTGTTGTCTTGAAAGTTCGTTTTTTGTTAAGTCAAATATTTCTTTATCTGTTTTTAATAAATTATTCAATTCCATATTACCTCACATTATTTATAAATATTAACACAAAACTCGCCGTTAAGTAAAATCTTTATAATTAAATATTTTTTTTATAAGTTTATTTTGGTTTCAGATTTTGCAATAATTTGATAAAATCAAGTTATGAAAAGAATTGTTAACTTTAGGCCCTTATTAATTTTGTTTTTAGTATTTGCTTTGGGCATATTTAGTGCCAGTGCTTTTTTAACAGGCAATTTAGCAATTAAGATAATTGGAACTTCATTTTTTGCATTATTAACAATAGTTCTTATTTTGAGTTTATTAAAAAAATATAATTTTTTATATGGTAAGAGAATTTTTGTTTTAATTATGCTTTTAGCATATGTATTAGGTTTTGCAAGCGCTATTTTAGAAATTAATAATTTTAAAAAATATCAACTAAACGGTCTGCAATATACAGTAGAGGCAACCTTGACAGATGATATTGAGTTTAATTCCTATGGAGCGGAGGTTTATTTAAAAAATGTTGTCGCTATATCGGGCACGGACAGTTTAAATTTAAATAAACAACTAAAACTTAGCCTTAATTTTTATCCTGAAGATGATATCGTTAATATAACTACTGGGAGCAGTATTTTTTTTGTTGCAAATATTTATAATTATGACATAATAAAAAATGGTCAAATAAACACTTTTATTTATAATAAAAATTTAGGTTACTATGCTAATGTAAATTATGTAGACAGCATTATAACAGTAGGGCAAAGTACGCTAGACGAGAGCATAAAAGAGAGCG
>JAQVOQ010000061.1 GCA_028702545.1 Clostridia bacterium | reverse complement strand
GATGCTATTATGAGTGTTAAAAAAGAAAATAGTTACTGTATTTATTTGTCGCCAGCAGGCAATTTGTTGACACAAAAAAAAGTTGCGTCACTTGCAAAAGAACATGAGCATTTAATTTTGGTTTGCGGGCATTATGAAGGCATTGATGAGAGGGTTATAGAGCTTGCTATAGACGAGGAAATTAGTATTGGCGACTATGTGTTGACAGGGGGCGAAATTGCAGCCCAAGTGCTTACAGACGCCGTTAGCAGATATGTTGAAGGCGTTTTAGGTGAGGAAGAGTCAACGAGCGAGGAGAGTTTTTCAAACGGACTGCTTGAATACCCACAATATACGCGTCCTCAAAGTTTTAAAGGGCTTGAAGTACCAGAAGTGCTAATAAGTGGCCACCACGCTAAAATTCAAGAGTGGAGAGAAGAAAAGTCACTAGAAAAAACTAAAAAAGTTAGACCAGATTTGTTAAAAAGCCGTTAATTCGCATCATTATTGCGTTTACTGTGGCACTTTGCCAAACAGTCACATATTAAAATATATGCTCCTGCTTGGACAAAATACCACGAGCTTTATACTGATACAAATTAACAACTTTTTAGGCAATTCTAAAAAAATAAAACACACCTAATTTATCACTCTGAGTTAGCAGAATTAATTGACTTCCGAAGGGTCTTTAAATCAAATAGATTCTTCGTAAGTATGCTAATACTGTAAGGCTCAGAATGACAATGATAACTATAAAATATGACAATGATAACTATAAAATATGACAATGATAACTATAAAATATGACATTTATGTTTTTGAAACATAAAAGATAAAAATAAAAATTGGAGTAAAATTATGGTAATACAATGGTTCCCGGGGCATATGACAAAAGCTCTAAGAATGATGGAAGAAGAAATTAAATTAGTTGACCTTGTTATTTATGTTTTAGATAGTAGGGCGCCTTTTTCCTGTGTTAACCCAAGTTTTACGGCAATAATAGGTAATAAGCCGATTATTTATGTTTTGAATAAAGCCGATTTGGCAGACAAAAAACTAGTTATGCAGTGGGCAAAATATTTTACTAAAGAAAATACAAAAAGCATTATGCTAGATAGTACCTTAAGCGGAAGCAGTAAGCAAGTTGTTGAAAATATGAAGATTCTTTTAAAAGATAAACTTGATAGAAATGCAAGAAAAGGAATAATTTTACCACTTAGAGCTATGATTTTAGGCGTGCCAAACAGCGGAAAGAGTACACTAATTAACAATTTATGCAATAAAGGTAAAATGGTAACAGGCAATAGACCGGGAGTTACAAAAGGCAAACAATGGGTTAAAATATTCGATAATATTGAACTGCTTGATACTCCGGGCACGCTTTGGCCAAGTTTTGACTCAGAAGAAACTGCTTTGCACCTAGCCTATATTGGCTCTATTCGCGATCAAGTTTTAGACCTAGAAGAATTAGCGCTTAATTTGATTAAAGATGTGTTAAAAATAGAAAATAATCAACTTGAAAGCCGATATAATTTTAGCATTTATGGTATGGAACCTATAGAAATTTATGAAAATATTTGCAAGGTTAGAGGTTTTGTTTTAAGGGGCGGAGAATATGATTACGGCAGAGGTGCCGTTGCTATTTTAGACGACTTTAGAAAAGCAAAATTAGGCAAAATAACTCTAGACAAACCTAAAGCAAATTAAGGATAAGTTATGGATAAAAAACAAACTTACGATATGTTAAAATACGAACGCCACTACTATTTAGAGGGTAAAACCGTAATTGCAGGGTGCGATGAAGTGGGCAGAGGTCCGCTTGCGGGGCCTGTTGTTTGTTGCGCTGTTATTATGCCCTTAAAAAAAGAGCTGATTATAGAAGGCGTAAACGACAGCAAAAAGTTGAGCGCTAAAAAAAGAGAAGAACTTCACAAAAAAATAATTGAAATCGCAATAGATTATAAGGTCAGTTTTGTTTCGGAAAAAATTATTGATGAAATTAATATTTTGCAAGCTACCAAGCTTGGAATGAAGCAGGCTATTAATGCACTAAAAGTTAAACCAGATATAATTTTAGTTGATGCTGTTAAAGATTTAGATATAATTTATCCGTATCAGTCAATTATAAAAGGTGACGAAAAGAGTTATATGGTAGCCTGTGCTAGCATTGTTGCAAAAGTGGTGAGAGATGAATATATGTGCAAAATGCATGAAATTTATCCGCTTTACAACTTTTTTAAGCACAAAGGTTATGGCACAAGGGAACATATTAATGCGTTAATTGAGCACGGCGAGTGCAAAATACATAGAGTGACTTTTATTAAAAATTTTAAGTAGGTTTTATTATATGAGTAAATTTTTAAACAAAATAACAGGTTTTAAGGGCGAGCGTCAAGCGGTAATTTATTTAACAAAGCTAGGTTATTCCATTTTAAAAAACAATTACACCACAAAGTTAGGCGAAATTGACATAATAGCTAAAGATAAACAGACAATAGTTTTTGTTGAGGTAAAAACAAGGCTTACAACTGAGTTTGGTTTGCCTCGTGAGGCTGTTACTAGTTATAAGCAAAATAAAATTAGATTAGTGGCAACGGAATATTTAAAAAAAACTAATAATTTGGGCGCTCAATGCAGATGTGATGTTATAGATATTTTAGATAAAAAACTTACTCATATAATAAATGCTTTTTAAAGTAAAAAAACATTTAAAAAAGCAAAAAAACACTTGAACTTATTGATTTTGTATGATAATATTACCTAGTGACTTCGGGCGGTCCTCTAGGTATTTGATTTATGAACGTCTAGATATAATTAAGGAGGTATAAGTCATTATGAATCTTGTAGATGTTATTGAAAATGAACAGCTAAAGAGTGATGTTACTGATTTCAATGTAGGCGATACTATTAAAGTATTTGTTAAAGTTGTTGAGGGCACTAAGGAAAGACTTCAAGTATTTGAAGGAGTAGTTATCGCTAAAAAAGGCGGCAGCATTCGCGAAAGTTTTACAGTAAGAAAAGTTTCTTTTGGCATAGGCGTTGAAAGAATATTCCCTCTACATTCTCCTCGTATTGACCACATTGAAGTGGTAAGAAAGGGTAAAGTAGCAAGAGCGAAACTTTATTATTTACGTGACCTAACTGGCAAAAAAGCTAGAATCAAAGAATTAAGATAATTTAAAAACCAGCAAATTTAGCTGGTTTTTTTATTTTTTGCTTTCTTATATATATATTCAAAATTGTTTTAATTTTTATAAGCTTTGTGCTAAACTAAAAAAGAATTAGAAGTAGGAGATATTAAGTTTATGCTTGCTAAAGTTAAAAGTTTTGGTCTAGTAGGAATTAATGGCTATCTAGTAGAAGTTGAAATTGACCTAAATAATGGTTTGCCTAGTTATGAAACGGTAGGACTGCCAGATACAGCAGTTAAAGAGGCAAAAGAAAGGGTACATTCTGCGATTAAAAACAGTGGGTTTAATTTTCCTGCAGTTAAGGTTATTGTAAATTTAGCACCTGCTAACACAAAAAAAGAAGGTTCAATTTATGATTTGCCTATAAGTGTTGGAATTTTGTGCGCTAGTGGGCAGTTGCAAACTTCTCAATGTGAAGATTACATAATTTTAGGCGAACTTGGCTTAAACGGCGATGTTAAAAAAATAAATGGAATATTACCAATTTTAATTAGTGCTAAGGAAAAAGGTTATAAAAAAGTTATAGTTCCAAAAGAAAATGCAATGGAAGCAAGTTTTATTGAAGGCGTTAGTGTATACGCAGTTAGTACTTTAGAAGACTTAGTTAATATGTTTAATAAAAACGACTTAGAAAGTAGTTTAGTTCCGACAAATAATTATAGTATGTTAAAAGAAAAAGTAAAATATCTAGGCGACTTTAAGTCTGTTAAAGGACAAGCGAGTGCTAAGCGCGCGCTAGAAATTGCAGCAGCAGGCGGACACAATGTTATTATGATAGGGCCTCCTGGCAGTGGCAAAACTATGCTTGCAAAATGTTTTCCTAGCATTTTACCCGATATGACTTTTGATGAGGCATTAGAAGTTACTAAAATTCACTCAATAGCAGGGGTATTAGATAATAAAACAGGTATTTTAACAACAAGGCCTTTTAGGGCGCCACATCACACAGCGAGTGTTGTTGCTCTTACAGGTGGTGGCAAAAACAGCAAGCCTGGCGAAATTAGTTTGGCACATAATGGAGTATTATTTTTAGACGAAATGCCAGAATATCCTCGTAGCGTAGTAGAAGTTTTAAGGCAACCCTTAGAGGATGGCTCAATAGTTGTAAGTCGTGCAGCGCTAACTGTTGAATATCCTGCTAATCTTACGCTAATCGCTAGTATGAATCCTTGTCCTTGCGGTTATTATGGTTCAAAAAAACATAATTGCAGGTGCACACCAAGTCAAATTCATAAATATTTAACAAAATTAAGTGGACCTCTAATGGATAGAATTGATTTACATATAGAAGTAGACAGTGTAGAATATGATGATTTAAAAAGCAAAAGAGAAGAAGAGCATTCTGCAACTATTAAACAAAGAGTTGATTTTGCAAGAGTTGTGCAAAATGAGAGGTTTAAAACTAGCAAAGTGCACAACAATGCGTCAATGACGCACGAACAGTTTAAAACCTATTGTGTTTTAGATGATGAGAGTGAAAAATTGTTAAAAACGGCTTTTGAAACTCTTAACCTTAGTGCAAGAGCTCACGATCGAATTTTAAAAGTAGCGCGTACAATTGCCGACCTTGATGGTTGCGAAAATATTAAGTTAGAACATATTGCTGAGGCAATTCAATATAGGTCGCTTGACCGAAAATATTTTGTTTAACTAAGGAGATGTTATGTTAAATAAAGGTGAAATAGTAGCCATTTGGCTAGATATATTTGAAACGGTAAACATTAAGCGAAAATATCAAATTTTAAACGCTTAGAAAGAATTTGCCCCCCGTAAGACATATTTCTGCGCTTCCAGAATAAGAAAGATGCAGCCAGGATAAGACATTTCACCAGCGGATACAGCAATACATCAGCAACAGATCGGAAGAGCACA
>JAQVOQ010000011.1 GCA_028702545.1 Clostridia bacterium | reverse complement strand
ATAAAAAAACTCTATCAAACGATAGAGCTTTTTAATATAAAATAATTAATATTAGGATATTTTTTAAATGTTACCTCAAATGGTGTTTGTCACCCTGAGAGTTAGCCTATTAGCATACTAACGAAGGGTCTAGATTCTTCGTTAGTCTAGTAATATTGTAGGCTCAGAATGACACTTTTTTATAACAATTTAGAATTAACACTTTTTTATAACAATTTAGCATTAACAATTTGTTATTTAGTACATTCCCATATTGCCTAATTCTGTTGGAGTAGAAATTTTTTTAATGTTTTCGGGTATTTCGGCAACAATGCTCTCGGTTGTAAGCAGTGTTGCTGCTACGCTCGCTGCATTTTGAAGTGCACTCCTAACAACTTTTGTAGGGTCTATAATTCCAGCTTCTATCATATTTACAAATTTGTTGGTTAAAGCGTTCCAGCCAAAATCTTTTTGGTTTTTGTCTAGTAGTACTTTGATAATTTCTTCGCCGTTATGGCCTGCATTAAGGGCTATTTGCTTAACAGGTTCTTTAATTGCAAGTAGTACAATTTGTGCACCAATCTTTTCTTCTTCTAACAGCAATTCAATTAATTTTTCTAATTTTTCACTAGTGTTTAATAGTGCCGTTCCACCGCCTGCCACAATGCCTTCTTCAACGGCTGCTTTTGTTGCTGCAAGTGCGTCTTCAATGCGAAGTTTTTTTTCTTTCATTTCAACTTCGGTCGCGGCGCCAACTTTTATAATAGCCACTCCGCCTGAAAGTTTTGCAAGTCGTTCCTGCAATTGTTCTTTGTCATAATCACTCTCAGCAGAGGCTAATTGCGTTTTTATTGAGTTAATTCGCTCAGTAATATTATTTGATTTTCCTGCGCCTTCTACTATTGTTGTTTTGTCTTTATCCACTTTTATTTGCTTAGCACTACCCAGCATATCAAGAGTTGCACTTTTAAGTTCAAAGCCGGCTTCTTCGCTTATTAGTTTTGCGCCTGTTAAAATAGCTAAATCTTCTAAAAGTGCCTTGCGCCTGTCGCCAAAACCAGGTGCTTTTACTGCAATACAGGTGAATATGCCCCTTAACTTATTTAAAACAAGAGTGGACAAAGCTTCGCCCTCAATATCTTCTGCTACTATTAAAAGTTTTTGATTTTGACTTACAACTTGCTCTAAAATTGGCAAAATTTCTTGAATACTTGTTATTTTTTTATCAGTTATCAAAATTAAAGCATTCTCTAAAAAACTCTCCATTTTTTCCATATCTGTACTCATATATGCCGACAAATAACCTCTGTCAAACTGCATGCCCTCAACTAGCATGAGTTCTGTGCTTAGCGTTTTACTTTCCTCAATTGTTATAACGCCGTCTTTTCCAACTTTTTTAAATGCCTCGGCAATAAGGTTTCCAATTTCAGGGTCTCCAGCACTTATGCTCGCTACTTTTGCTATCGTCTCTCCGTCATCAATTGGTCTGCTTAACGACTTTAACTCTTTTACAACAACATCAACGGCTTTAAAAATACCTTGTTTTAAAATTATTGGATTTGCACCACTCTCAAAATATTTATTACCCTCTTTAATTATGCTTTGAGCGAGTAGGGCACTAGTCGTCGTGCCATCACCTGCAACATCGTTAGTTTTTATACTAACTTCTTTTAAAAGTTGAGCCCCCATATTTTCAAAAGGGTCTGCTAAGTCAATTTCTTTAGCTATTGTCACGCCATCATTTGTTATAAGCGGAGTAGTAAATGCTTTTTCTAAAACGACATTTCTGCCCTTTGGACCTAACGTTATTTTAACAGTATTTGCAACAGCGTCTACGCCCCTAATTAGTGCGGCTCTAGCATCAGCGCCATATTTAATTTGTTTTGCCATTTTGCTTTTCTCCTTAATTTTCTATTATTGCCATAATGTCATTTTGTTTTAAAATTTTGTAGTGTTTATTTTCAAAATTAAATTCGTTGCCCGCATATTGTGAGTATAAAACGTTGTCGCCAACCTTAACTTGCATTTCAATCAATTTTCCATCAATAATGCCACCACTGCCAACTGCAACAACGCGTGCTAATTGAGGTTTTTCCTGCGCTGTCATAGGTAATACTATACCGCTTTTTGTTACACTCTCTGGGGCTAGTTCCTCAATTACTACCTTGTCTAATAGGGGTTTAATTTTCATTCTTTTCATTCTCCTTTTATCAAACATTTGTTCTAATTTTAATTATATTATATCACACAAAAAAAATAAAGCAAATCAACTTGCATTATTTTTTATTATAAAAATTTAATTTTATAATTTTTATTATTATTTAATTATTTTGGCACAAAAAATACGATTTTCGCATAACGGCTCAGCCTCCAAACATAAAATTATTAGGTAAAGTTTACTTTTAAGGTAGTGAGGTTTCAAGTTATTATGCCAAAAAATAAAAAACAGCGTTATTTGCAAGATTATATATACGATAATAAAAAAGTT
Source organism: Clostridia bacterium (assembly GCA_028702545.1). Taxonomy (GTDB): domain Bacteria; phylum Bacillota; class Clostridia; order Christensenellales; family UBA1242; genus STF1-184. The sequence continues at coordinate 17,637 of JAQVOQ010000011.1, read as the reverse complement.
ACAAAATTAAAAATAAATCGCAAAAAGCCTAAATTTTTTACGCTTTTTACTGCTTTTTCAAGTTTTTTTATAATAGTATTTTTTGCCAATATATTTTCGTCTTTAATTACGCCCGGTTCAATTAACTTAAATAGAGGAGAACGATATTTTTTAGGTAAGGAACTCTATGCTGTGGAACTAGTTAGTTTTGACAATGTTGCAGAAGCTAACGAAGCTAGTGAAACTTATAAGAGGCAACTTGCGGCGGGTTATGTAGTTAACGATAAAGGCACTTATAGGGTACTAGCATCGGCGTACAAAACAAGGACTAATGCCGAAAGCGTTGTTAATAACCTAAAACAGAGCAGTATTGATGCGAATATTTTTGTTTTAGAAATGCCAAGTTTATATATGGATTTGGACCTAGAAAGCGATGAAAAAACAGCATTGAAAGATTGTTTTGATATGTTTTATGATACTTATTTAAAAATTTATGATATCTCTATTAAACTAGACAAAAGCGAAATATCATTAGACCAAACCAAAGTTGGCATTTTAGCGTTAGTAGATGAGTGCGAGCAAGTAGTAAATAATTTTAACTCAAAAATTGCAGTTCCAAAAACTAGCCAAGTGATATATACTAAAATTTATTTGAATACATTTTTAGATGAGTTAACTGCCTTGTCACAAAAAAGCCAAGCGAGTACAACCTATTCAGGCGAGATAAAAGAAACTTATTTTAAAATAATTTATGGTTATATTAGTTTATTGACAGAACTAGCCAAAAACTAACATATTGTTTAACTTAAAAACTTCTTAAATAGTGTTAAAATAAAAAAAAACATAAATTTGAGAGGTTTTTTAGTATGGGGCTTTTTAATGCAATTTTGTCAGGTTTTGGTTTGGAAGATGAAAACATAAAACAGCGAACAGTAATAAAACCGAGAAAAAAAGAACAAGTAGTAACTAAAAATAAATATGATAGTTTTAATTTGCACAATAAAGCGGCAAATGAGCCGTTAAGCAGTAACAATTTAAACAAAATTAATATGGCAACTGGCACAAGTAATTTAGCAATTTTTGCGCCTAAAAGTCACGACGACATTCAAAAAATAATTGCTAGTTTAAAGCGTGAGCAGGCGTGCATTGTAAACTTACAAAACATAAGTGAAGATGATAGTTTGAGGGTACTAGACTTTTTTAGTGGCGCAATTTTTGCTCTTAACGGCCAAATAAACAGGATTCAGGGAGACCTATTTTTAGTAACACCGCAAACGGTTAATATTAGAGTAAATTAATATTAAAATTGAATATAAAAAACTTGTTTTACACAAAATAAAAACAAAAACAGGTGAGAATATGATAAAAAAAAAGGAAGTAAAACAAGAATTTAATGTTGAAATATTGGGTTATAAAAAAAGTGAAGTTGATGACCTTGTTAACGCTCTTAGCGATAGGGTGGAAGTGCTTTCTAAAGATGTTGAGTTTTTAAAAGGTGAACTAAGCAAATTTAGCCCTATTCCCGACAAATTGCTAAAACCACTTGACATAAACAAAGTATAAACGAGTTGCTATTTTTAAGCATTTGTAATATAATTAGCATAAATTATTTTTTAGTTAAGGAAAATATAAATGCTTAAAAACACTTTAAAAAAATTATTTATAATATCAATTATAGTAATAGCCGACATTGTTACTAAAATTCTTTTGGAAGGCAAAAGTTTGACTATTATTAACGGCATTTTAAGTTTTGAAAGTTCACATAACACGGGTGCTGCTTGGAGTATGCTTGAAGGTAAAATTGGTCTTTTTGTGGCGGGTGCTATTGTTTTTGTTGTCGCTATGTTTTTGTTTGACTACTTTGCCAAGATAAAAAATAGAATTTATTTTGCAGGTTTTTGCTTAATGCTAGCAGGCGCTATTGGCAACCTAATTGACAGGGCAGCTTATGGTTATGTGAGGGATTTTATAAAACTTGATTTTATTAATTTTCCTATTTTTAATATTGCCGATGCATCGCTTGTTGTCGGTTGCATTTTGTTTAGCATCTTTATTTTGTTTGTGTTTGACACTAAAAAGAAGGTGGAATAATGCAAAAGCAATTCGTTGTAGATGAGAGTAGTATAAATAAAAGGCTAGATGTTTTTTTAGAGAGTCAAATAGAAAATGTTACTAGAAGCCAAATAAAACATTTAATAGAAAAAGGGTTGGTTTTAGTAAACGATAGTTTGCCTAAAAAAGCAGGACATCTATTAAAGACAAAAGATATAATTTTAGTAACCTTAATAGAGGAAGAAGTGCTAGATATTGTTGCAGAAGATTTGCCACTTGACATAGTTTATGAAGATGAGTATTTAGCGGTAATAAATAAAGCACAGGGCATGGTTGTGCATCCTGCTGTTGGCAATTATACGGGCACATTAGTAAACGCACTTATGCATCACTTTAAAAATTTGAGCAGTGTAAATTCTAGTGTTAGACCGGGCATTGTGCATAGGTTAGATAAAGATACTTCAGGACTGCTTGTTATTGCAAAAAATAATGATGTACACGAGAAGTTAGCAAAGCAAATAAGAGAAAAGTCAGCAAAAAGAGTTTATCTGGCAATTTGTTCGGGTAACATAAAAGAAGATAGCGGAGTAATTAATAAAAACCTAGATAGAAGCACAAAAGATCGTAAAAAAATTGCAGTTACAACTCCAACAAAGGGAAGAATTGCAATAACCGAATATAAGGTTTTAGAAAGGTTTAACAATTTTTCTTATGTTGAGTTTAATTTATTGACGGGCAGAACGCACCAAATAAGAGTGCACGCAAAATATATTGGTCATCCAATTTTAGGCGACGCTACTTATGGGCACGCTTACAAAAACATTAAATTAAAAGGACAATTGTTGCACGCTCACAAATTGTCGTTTACTCACCCTATAACGGGTCAGTTTATGACCTTTGAAGCGCCACTTCCACTCTATTTTGAAAAAATGGTTAAAACTTTGTTTAATTAATTTAACAATTTAGTATAAATATGTTAATATGAACTTGTAAGACTAAAAAAGATAATTTTATAATTAGGAGATAAAAAATGAACGAACTTAAACTTAAAAAACTTGTAAACGCAACTGCATATTTTGCAATAATACTTTTAGCAATAGCACTTATTTTTGGCTATATTGCACAAAATAACACAGGGTTATTTGCAAGTATTGCTAATATTTTTACAACAGTTGCAAATGCACTTGCCTATATTTTAGTGGCAATTTCTGCTTTCTTTTATGTTAAAACAAAAAGAAATTTACTTTATATGGTAAGTTATATAGTATCTGTTGTATTGATTGTAATTTTTGTTATTCTACCACTATTTTAATTTTTAGGGGAAATAATGATTTTTAGTAAATATTTGATTGTTAATGCTAGCTTGTTTTTTGCGGCAATGATATTTTTGTTATTGTCGCCCTTTTCTATGGTTATAAATTTTTTGGCACTGCTATGCTTTGGCGTTGCCTTTTTGATGTTAGCTTATTCGCTTCATAAGAATTATAAAAAAATTAAAACGACAGTCAGCGTTAAAGAAGAAGAATTAATTTTAGAAATGGCTACTGAAGAAGGTGGCGAAGATTATGTTTATAAAAAATCAAAAATAATAAAAAATCAAAATAAGGAATTTAAAACTTTCCTTAAAGATAGGTTGACTTCCATAATCGTATGTTATGTTATTGGTTTTACTTTTATTTATTTTTGTATAAGGTTAATTATATAACTTAAAAGAAATTTAGATAAATCTGTAAAAGCTTTTAAAATTTAGGTTGAACAGATTTTTTAATGCGAAAAACAGTCAAAATAATGTTTGTTTTTACATAAAAAGGGTGGCACTAAACAATAATATGTGCTAAAATAGCCCTAGAATTTTTTAATTTAGGAGAAGATAAACAATGAAATACACTAAAGAGATTTTAAAAAACAAAAAGGTTAAATTTGAAATTGAAGTATCAAAAGAAGAATGGACTCATGCAGTAGAACACGCCTACGAGCACGAGGGAGCAAAATATAATGTTCAAGGTTTTAGAAAAGGCAAAGCACCTAAACATTTAATAGAAAAAATGTATGGAGAAGGTGTTTTTTATGAACACGCACTAGAACACGCATTTTATGATTATTATGGAGAAATTTTAGACAAAGAAACAGATTTAGAGCCTATTTCTAGTCCAAGTTTAGATGTTAAAAAGATGGATGCTGAGGGTGCAATACTACTTGTTGAGGTGGAAGTTAAACCAGAAGTGACTTTAGGTAAATATACAGGTTTAACAATTAAAAAAGTTGACAATACTGTATCTGATGACGCTGTTACTGCTGAACTTATGCTAGCACAAGACAAAGCGAGCAGACTAGTTGAAGTGGAACGCGAAATTAAAATGGGTGATACGGTTACATTTGATTTTTCAGGCAGCGTAGATGGCGTTAAATTTGAGGGTGGAACGGCTGAAAACTATGAGCTTGAAATTGGTTCGGGTCAATTCATACCGGGCTTTGAAGAGCAAATGGTGGGTTTAAAACTAAACGAAGAGAAGGCACTTAGTGTAAAATTCCCAGATAATTATCATGCAGAAGACTTAAAAGGTAAAACTAGCATATTTGAGGTTAAAATTCACATAATCCGCGAAAAACAATTGCCGGAACTAAGTGATGAATTAGCACAAAATATGAGTGAATTTAATACATTAGAAGAATGGAAAGCTGATATTAAAAAAGAACTTCAAAAAAAGGCTGACGCAGATGCTGTAGTAGCCGCTGAGAATTATTTAATAAATAAAATTGTAGAAAATTGTACTACCGAAACACCAGAGTCTATGATAGAAGAGCAAATAAGTGCTTTTATTAAAGAATTTGAATATAGATTAATGTATCAAGGCCTTAAACTTAATGACTATTTAACTATGATGAAATTAAAGCTAGAAGATATGAGAGCGGATAGACGAGAAGATGCAATTAAAACTGTTAAAACAAAATTAGTGTTAGAAGCAATTATTAAAGCTGAAAAAATAGAAATAACAAAAGAAGAATTTGACGCAAGTATTACTGAACTAAGTGCAAAAGAAAATAAATCTAAAAAAGAATTTGAAAAAGCCTTAACTGAAGAAAGAGTAGATCACATTGCTAGCAATATAATTGTAACCAAGCTACTTGACTTCTTGAGGAAAAATAACAACATTTAATTTAAAGGTGGTTTATTTTTATGCTAATACCTATGGTAATTGATCAAGTTGGAAATGTTGAGCGCTCTTATGATATTTACTCAAGATTATTAGAAGACAGAATTATATTTTTAACAGGAGAAGTTACGACAGAATTAGCAAACACAGTTGTTGCACAGCTTCTTTATTTAGAAGCAAAAGATAACAAAAAACCGATAAGCTTATATATCAACAGCCCCGGTGGCTCTGTTGATAGTGGCTTAGCAATATTAGATACAATAAGTTGCATTAAAAGCACTGTTAGCACAATTTGCGTCGGCCTTGCCGCGTCTATGGCGGCGGTGCTTTTAGCATGTGGCGAAAAGGGCAAGCGTTTTTGTTTGCCTAATAGCAGAGTTATGATTCATGAGCCTAGCGGTGGTATGAATGGTAACGCTAGTGATATGCAAATTGCCGCTGAACAAATAGTAAAATTAAAAATTAAAATGAATGAAATTTTAAGTAAATTAACAGGCCAAACAGTAGAAAAAATTAAAAATGATAGCAACAGAGATTATTATTTGGATGCAAATGCCGCTATTGAATATGGTATTGTTGATAAAATAGTAGAAAAGAAAATTTAAGTTTTATAAAAACCTTTACAATGGATAAAACTAATAAGTAGCAAGATTAAAAAATCCAAAGTAAGAGGTATTAATGGAAAATTATTCTAAAATGTTTTGCTCGTTTTGTGGCAAAAGTAGCACAGAAGCGGGAAAATTAGTAGCTAGCCCATCGGGCACTAGCTTTATTTGTGATGAGTGTATTTCAATTTGCAAAGAGATACTGAAAGAAGACGAAATGGTAAAATTTGAAGGCAAAGTAAATCTTCTTACGCCAGAGCAAATTAAAGCCAAATTAGATGATTACATTATAGATCAAGAAAAAGCTAAAAAAGTGCTATCTGTCGCTGTTTATAATCATTACAAACGTATAAATTATAATTTGGAAAATAAAATTAGTTTAAAAAATAAGAATATTGTAGAGTTAGAAAAAAGCAATGTGCTTCTTTTAGGTCCTACGGGTTGTGGCAAAACTTTGCTTGCTAGTACCTTAGCCAAAATTTTAGAGGTGCCGTTTGTTGCCGCCGATGCGACTACTTTAACAGAAGCTGGATATGTGGGAGAAGATGTTGAGAGCATTTTACTCAAACTAATTCAAGCAGCAGACTATGATATTAAAAGAGCCGAGCGAGGCATAGTTTATATTGACGAGATTGATAAAATTGCAAAAAAGTCGCAAAACAAAGCGTTGCCGCGTGACCCAAGTGGCGAAGGTGTTCAACAAGCGCTACTAAAAATTATTGAAGGAACAACGGCTAGTGTGCCACCGCAAGGGGGCAGAAAATTTCCATATCAAGAAAATTTGAGTATAGACACTACAAATATTTTATTTATTTGTGGAGGTGCTTTTGTTGGCATAGATAAAATTATTGAGAGTCGTATTAATTTGAATAAACTAGGTTTTAACATATCAGACCCAACAACAAGCGAGATAAAAGCAGAGGAAGAAGTTAAAAAAGTTAAGCCAGAGGACTTAAATAAGTTTGGTTTAATACCAGAGTTTGTTGGAAGAATGCCGATAATTGTTGCTGTTAATGAATTATCAGAAACCGCACTTGTAAAAATTTTAAAAGAGCCTAAAAATGCCATTACAAAGCAATATAAACAAATGTTTAATTTAGAGGGAATAAATTTAGAGTTTGATGATAGCGCACTAGTTGAAGTTGCCAAAAAAGCTATTACTTTAAAAAGCGGAGCAAGAGGACTTAGAACTATACTAGAAGACAGTATGCTAGAATTAATGTATAAAACTCCGAGCAATAAAAATATAAAAACTATTGTTTTAGATGAGAGTTTTATCAATGAAACGGGTGAACCACATGTGCTATATTCTGATAAAGTACCAATTAACGCCTAAATTTTTACAATCTTTTCCAAAATGATACAAAAAAGACAACATCTGACAATTTTCTGCAGATGTTTTTTTATAGTTACATTAAACATCTTGCAAAAAAGCACAAAATGATTTATAATAAAAACGCAAAAATAAAAGGTTTTTGCAAATATTTTAAAAAACAGTTTTTAATAATTGATTATTATAAAGGATGACTTTTAAGGAGGTACATATGGAAAAAATATTATCAATTAAACCGTCTGCGGCTATATTAAAAAGTATTAAATTAAGTCCGCAATATAAAATGATAGCTCTAAAAGGCGTTGTAGCCTTTCCTGATATGCCAGTGACTTGCGATATAGGCAAAGAAAGTAGTAAAAGGGCAATTAAAGAAGCACTTGAAACAGGAGAACAAATATTTTTAACAACACAAAAAAATTTGAGTGTTATTAGTCCAACGATTAACGATATTAGTTTGGTCGGCACAATTTGCGATATTAGGCAAGCGATTAAATCAGGAGCTGATGTTATAAAATTGCTAGCTCACGGTTCAAAGCGTGCGATTATTAAAAGAATAATAGAGGAAATGCCATACTTTTTAGTTGAAGTTGAAGAGGCACAAGTTTTTAATGTGGATACTGTTGTAACAAAAGCACTTTTTGTAAATGCAAAAGAGCGTTTTTTGCAGTACGCTAGTATAGATAATAAAATTAGTGGCGATGTTCTCGCTTTTATCAATTCTATTGAAAATGCAAATATGTTTATAGATAGCGTTGCGGCATTAGTAATTAAGCACGAAAAAAAGCAGTTAGAAATTTTAGAAGAGTTTGATACGGAGAATAGATTAAAAAAATTAATCAATTTCTTAATTGAAGAAACTGAAGTGGCAAAAATTAATAAAAAAATTAATTTTAATATTAGAACAAATATGGACAAGGCTCAAAAGGATTATTACCTTAGAGAGCAAATGAAAGCAATAAGCGCCGAACTTGGCGATGAAGAAGATGAGTATGCTGTATTAGAACAAAAATTAATAAGTTTAAAAATGCCAAAAGAGGCAAAAGAAAAATCATTAAAAGAATTATCACGCGTTAAAAAAATGCCAGTTGCAGCACCAGAAAATGCTATTATAAGAAATTATTTAGATGTGATAGTGGAATTGCCTTGGAACAAAAAAACAAAAGATAATAAAAATTTAGTAAAGGCAAGACAAATTTTAGACGAAGACCACGCGGGGTTAAAAGATGTTAAAGAGCGCATTATAGAACACCTTGCAGTTATGCAATTAACCGATAAAATTAGCGGACAAATTATTTGTTTTGTAGGCCCTCCAGGCGTTGGAAAAACTAGCGTTGCAAAAAGTATTGCAAGGGCTTTAGGTCGTAATTTTGTTAAAATGGCACTTGGTGGCGTTAAAGACGAGAGCGAACTTAGAGGTCACCGCAAAACTTATGTTGGCGCTATGCCGGGCAGAATTATTTATAATATGAAATTAGCCGGAAGTGGCAACCCTGTGTTTTTAATTGACGAGATTGACAAAATGGCGTCTGACCATAAAGGCGACCCAGCAAGTGCGATGTTAGAGATTTTAGACCCAGAACAAAACCAAATTTTTAGAGATAACTTTTTAGAAGTGCCTTATGATTTGTCCGATGTTATGTTTATAGCTACTGCAAATAATATGCAGGAAATTCCAAGGCCACTTTTAGATAGAATGGAAGTTATAGAGCTATCTAGTTATACGAGTAACGAAAAAATGGATATTGCTAAAAATTATTTACTATTAAAAGAGAGCAAAAAACATGGTTTACATAAAGGTCAAATAATAATAACTGATGAGGCTATGCAAAAAATTATTGATAGTTATACTTATGAGGCAGGCGTGAGAAACTTAGAGCGTCAAATTGCAAAGATTTGCCGTAAAGTTGCTGTAAAATTAGTGTCAGAAGAAAAAGAAAAACGCAATAAAATTAAGTATGAAATCAATGTTAGCAACCTATATGAATATTTGGGTGCAGTAAAATTAATAAGAAGTATAAGAAGAAAAAAAGATGAAGTTGGACTAGTTACTGCTCTTAGTTATTCATCTGTTGGTGGCGATATTTTAACAATTGAAACAAATACAACCTCAGGAGACGGAAAAATTTTACTTACTGGTAGTCTTGGCGAAGTTATGAAAGAGAGTGCCTCGGCTGCACTCAGCGCAGTTAAAAGCCTTGCTAGTGACTTTAATATTGACAATAAAGATTTTAAAGAAAAAGATATTCATATACATGTGCCGGAAGGCGCAGTTAAAAAAGAAGGCCCAAGTGCGGGTGCAGCGCTTGCTACTGCAATTTTATCTAGTTTTACAGGTCGCGAAGTAGACGCCAACCTTGCTATGACTGGCGAAATTACAATTCGTGGTAATGTTTTAGCAATAGGCGGAGTTAAAGAAAAAATTTATGCAGCAAAAAGAGCGGGAGTAGAAAAAGTGTTAGTTCCAGAACAGAACAGGGAAGATGTTAACGAACTATCAAAAGAAGTAACTGACAATATGCAAATAATTTTTGTAAACAATTTAAAAGAAGTTGCAATGCATGCACTAAAAGGATAATTACTAAATGAAAATTAAAACCTCAAAATTTATTATAACGGTAGCAGAAAGCGATAAAATTTTAGAAACTAATCTAAAAGAAGTGGCTTTTGTTGGCAGGAGTAATGCGGGTAAAAGCAGTTTAATTAATGCATTAACCAACAAAAATGCGCTTGCAAAAACGAGTTCTACACCGGGTAAAACTAAACACATTAACTATTTTTTAATAAATGATGAGTTTTATATTGTTGACTTGCCAGGTTACGGCTATCATAATGCATCAAAAGCCGATGAACAAAGGTGGACACAACTTATTGAGGACTATTTATTAAAATCAAAAAGGTTAACTTGCGTATTCGTTTTAATGGATATAAGGCATAAGCCAAGTTTGCTTGATAAACAAATGTTAACTTTTTTACATTACTATTCAGTACCTTTTGTAATAATTGCAACAAAGGCCGATAAACTTAGCAAATCTCAGCGTTTTAATTATGCACATTCACTTGCTAATGCCGTTGGTCTTACTGGAAGAGATGTTATTATATCCAGCTCACAGCAAAAATTTGGAATGGAACAAATTTTAGAAAAATGCGACCAATTTTTAGGACAAGATGGCTTAGATGAATAAAAAGTATTATGTACAAGCCTAAATAAATAATTAACTAAAAGTCTTTGTTTTAAAGGCTTTTTTTGTTGGACAAAGCATTGATTTTTAATCAATATTTTTATGCACAAGCTACCATTTTTTTGTAACCTTTTAACTTTAATTTTCATACAATTTTATATACCAACAAAAAGGAGGAAAAAAATATGTCGTTTTTTACAAATAACAGGCCAGACTTTTGCCCAGGACCAATTGTAGGCAACCCACTAAACGGCTTATGTGAGAGAGTTTGTATTGAAACTAAGAAGGTTTATGATTCTTGCATAAGACAATTTGAAATGTTTGGCACAGAAGCGGTTTTAGTTAATTTAGACCCACCAGTATTCGCTCAACCATTAACTTTTATAGGTTGCACAACTACGCCAGGAGAAGATGCAGAAATTGTAAACCTAATAATTGAACGCTTTGATGAAACACCAAATTTTGCAAGAGTAAGAGCTGATATTATGGTGCCAATTACCGTAAATTACATAGATGCAAATGATGTTGAAGGCAGTGGTGAAACTACAGTTACAGTTACTCAAGATGTAATTTTGTTTGTGCCACAACCTAGCATTGTGCCATTTGAAGTTAAAGTTTTTGCTAATGCAGTTTGTGCAGGCGGAGCTTATTTGGGTAATAACACTTTTAGTTTAGACCTATGTATTACAATAATTTTAAAAATAGTTGCTAAAGTAGAATTGTTGATACCAACTTATGGCTACTGTCAAATACCACCATGCCAAGAGTATACTGAAGAAGGCTGTGGAACATTATTTAATTTGCCATTATATCCACAACCACAATTTAACTAGCATATCTTAAAAATTTTAAGTAAATAAATAAAAGTGCTCTTTTAGAGTGCTTTTATTTTGTTTTAAAATGGTTGCAAATTAGTGCAATTAATGTAATAATAAACTATTAAATAAAAAGGAAATTATATGAAAATTTACGCTATAAGTGATTTACATTTAAGCACGAACTCCAACAAGCCGATGGATGTTTTTGGTGGTGCGTGGGAAAATTATTTAGAGGAAATTAGCACCGATTGGAAGAGTAAAGTTACCGCTGATGATATCGTGTTAATAGCGGGGGACATTAGCTGGGCCATGAAGTTAAGTGATGCCGTAGCAGACCTTGACTGGATAGCAAACTTGCCCGGTAAAAAGATTTTTATTAGAGGTAATCATGACTATTGGTGGAAGTCACCTTCAAGCATTAGAAGTTTACTTAAAGAAAATATGTTTTTAGTGCAAAATGACAGTTTAAAACTAGATAATTACATCTTTTGTGGAACTCGTGGTTGGACTACTCCTGAAAACGAAAAAGGGCAATCTGAAGACGATAAAAAGATATATAATAGGGAAGTTTTAAGGCTTGAAATGTCGCTAGAAAGCGCTAAGGCAAAACAAGAAAATAACGAACCTATTATTGCACTCGTTCACTATCCTCCATTTAACAGTAAAGCAGAAGATAACCCTTTAACTGCACTTTTTGAAAAATACGGCGTAAAGAGCGTAATATATGGCCACTTGCACGGCAAAGATGCAAAATGCACATTAAAATTAGTTAAAAATGGCGTTACTTATTATCTAACTTCATGTGACCAAATAAACAATACTTTAGTTGAAATTGAATAAGTATTAAAACTAAAACAAAATAAAGAGTACAAAATTAAAAACTAGCGTATAGGCTAGTTTTTTTTGTCGTAATGCGAATAATGTATACTAAAAATTAAAAAGTGGTTAAAAGTGGTTGAAAAATGTTTGTAATTGGTCTATAATAAAACTACTAGGAGAAATGTAGTTTATGTTTTTAGGAGAATACAAACATCAAATGGACGAAAAATCGCGTCTTAGAATGCCGACTAGTTTTAAAAAATTGTTAGGCACTAATTACATAGTAACAAAAGGCACAAATGGATGTCTGTTTGTTTTCTCTGCAAAAAGTGCAAAAGAATTATTAGCTGATAAGTTAAAAGAAACTTCTCTTTTTAATGTCAACTTACAAAAACCACTAAGATTATTGTTTTCTAGCGCGTTTGAAGTAGAGGAAGATAATCAAGGTAGATTTTTGTTATCAAAAGTTTTAAGAGAGTTTGCAAAACTAGAAAAAGATGTTGTTTTTGTTGGCGTTGGCAATCATATAGAAATTTGGGAAGAAAAAAACTGGGATAATTACCAAAAAAATAACGACAGCTTTGACAGCATTTTGCAAGGGTTGAGTGAATATGGAATTTAAACACACACCAATTATGCTTGAAGACTGTTTAGAAGGCTTAAATATAAAGCCAAATGGTATTTATGTGGACGGCACACTAGGCGGAGCAGGGCATTCATTTGAAATTGTTAAACGTTTAAAAAACGGTAAATTAATAGGAATAGATAAAGACATTGAAGCGATTAATGCTAGCAGAATAAGGCTAGCCGATTATAGTAAAAAAACAATTTTTGTAAATGATGACTTTAAAAATTTTAAAAACATAATAGCGGATTTAGATATATCAAAAGTTGATGGCATACTGCTTGACCTTGGCGTAAGCAGTTATCAAATAGATAATGCAGAGCGTGGTTTTAGTTATATGAAAGATGCGCCAATTGATATGAGGATGGACAAAAACCAATATTTAAGCGCTTATATAGTTGTAAATGAGTATCCTGAGAGCGAAATTACAAAAATTTTATTTAACTACGGCGAAGAGCGTTATGCAAAAAATATTGCCAAAAGAATTGTTGAAGCAAGAGAGAAAGAGCCAATCAAAACAACACTAGAACTAGTTGAAATTATAAGATATGCTGTGCCACCTAAACAAAGATACAAAGGTTCACATCCCGCTAAAAAAACTTTTCAAGCAATAAGGATTGAGGTTAACGGCGAACTTGCAAAATTAACAGAAACGATAAGAGATATGATAGAGAGTTTAAACAAAGGTGGTCGCATCGCAATAATAACTTTTCATAGTTTAGAAGACCGTATTGTAAAACAAGTATTTAAAGAGTTTACAATAGATTGCATTTGCCCAAGCGATTTCCCAATTTGCGTATGTAATCACAGGGCGAGCTTAAAACTTATTAACAAAAAACCCATTGAGGCTAGTAGTTATGAGGAAGAAGCAAATTCCAGGAGCAAAAGTGCGAAGCTTAGAATAGCCGAAAAAATTATTTAAGGTATAAAAATATTAAAAGGAGAGTATAAATTTTATGGCAGAAAAAGATTTTGTAATAGAAAAAGCAAGACCTAACATAGATAGACCAAATTTTGACTATTTTAATGCCAATAATTTTGCCAAAATGCAGGCTACTACCGAGACTGAGCAAAAGGAATTAGGTAGATTTAAAAACAATTATAGTACTAGTAGACTAAACAAAGTCTATGAAAAATATAATATGTTTGAAGAACAGGAAGAAACGATTGAAGAAGAAGTAGAAGAGCCAAGTTTTAAAAAATTATCTCCAAGTAGAGATGCTGAGTTTAACAAATTAATTAGGGAGCAAAATGCTTTTGAAGAGATGGAGGATACCCTAACTTATCAAAAAATTGAGCGCAACCCTAAGGTTAAATTAAGTTTGAATTCAAGGACAAAACTTGCTGTATTTACATATGCTTTTGTTACTGTTATGCTTGGATTTTTGCTAATTTATAATGCTGTAAGTTTATCTAACATAAGCGCTAATATAAACAATTTGAATGGAAGTATTAGTGCTGAACAAGCAAATATTGAACGCGTAATTAAAGACATCGGCAATATGACTGATGAAGATAATGTGCTAGATGTTGCTACTGACTTAAGTTTTGCTCAAGTGCCAGCGGGTAGTATTGTACAAGTTACTTTGTACGACAAACAAACGCCACCTCATTACGAAGGACAAACAAATTGGTTTGACTCAATTTGCAAGTTTTTAAACGGATTGTTTGGAGGCTAAAATTTTTGAAAACTAATTATTCAATTTATTCTATACAAAAGAGGCTATTAACACTGGGTGTGTTAGTAGCCTTTGTTTTTACGCTACTGACTTTAAGATTGTCTTATTTGCAAATATTTAATTCTAACTGGCTGCAAATTTTAGCCGAAGAGCAGTGGACGAGGGATTTGCCAATAGCCGCAGAGCGCGGTGTTATTTTTGATAGAAATGGAGTCGCCCTTGCCGTTAGTTATTCTAGTTATAATGTGTATGTTCGTGCTAGCAATGTTGTTGATGCGCCTGCTGTTTCTAATTTGTTATCAAGTGTGTTAAATTTAAGTTATGACGAAATTTATAGCAAGGCAACAAACAGGGGAACCTCGGAATCCTTGGTTAAGATGCAAATAGAAAAAGAATTAGCAGACCGAATAAAAATTGCAAATTTAAAAGGTATCTATTTGTCAGAAAACACAAAGCGCTATTATCCATTTAGTAGTGCATTAGAACAAGTTATGGGTTACACCACAATAGATAACGCAGGGCAAGCAGGGCTAGAACTTTATTATAATAAATATTTAAAGGGTATTGATGGCTATTCTATTGTGCAAAGTGATATAACAGGAACAGAACTTGACAATAGGCTAAGCAGCTATGTTGAGAGTATACCGGGAGCCGATATTGAGCTTACAATTGATTACCGAATACAATTAATGTTAGAAGATGCATTGCAAAAAGTTATGATAGAACAAATGCCAAACACGGCGACAGGAATTGTAATGAATCCAAAAACAGGCGAAATTTTAGCTATGGGAAGTTTGCCTAATTTTGACTTAAATAATCCACCAAGAGATGATTTAGCAAGCCTTATGCAAAACAGCAAAAATTTAAGCATAGTTGATGTTTATGAGCCAGGTTCTACCTTTAAGGTTTTGACTATGGCGGCGGTGTTAGAAGAGGGCCTAGCACATTTAACCGATCAATTTTATGACCCAGGCTATAGAATTGTGGATGGTCAGCGTATAAATTGCTGGAAATCTCATGGTCACGGGCAACAAAATTTGGTTGATGGCTTAAATAACAGTTGCAACTCAGTTTTTATAGATTTAGCGCTAAGGCTTGGTACTGATTTATTTTATGATTATTTTGGAAAATATGGCTTTGGACAAAAAACTAATGTGGATTTTCCTGCTGAGAGTTCGGGGCTTTTAGTTGAGCAGTCGTTAGTTAAAAATATGGACTTAGCAAGAATGGGTTTTGGGCAAGCGATTGCCGTAACACCTTTGCAACAAATAACAGCTATTTGTAGCGTATTAAACGGCGGACTACTTATGCAACCTTATTTAACAAAAAGTATTACTTCTCCTGTTGGAACGAAAATTAAAGAGAATAATCCGATTAGAGTAAGAAGGACGATAAGTGAGCAAACTAGCGAAACTTTAAGGTGGATGTTAGAAGAGGTTATAACAAATAATAGCGGAAAATATGCATTTATTCCCGGCTATGCTGTTAGTGGCAAAACGGGAACGACAATAAAATATAAAAATGGTGCAATTGATGAGGGCAAATTTATATCAAGCTTTGTTGGCGCTTTTCCAGCAAATGACCCAGAATATGCTATTTTAATTATAGCAGATGAACCAAAGTCAGGCGCTTATTTTGGAAGTGTAGTTGCAACACCTTATGCTAAACTTGTTTTTGAGGGCATAATAGACTATAAAAATATTCAACCTGTTAACTTAGAAGAAGATTTAAAACTTGTAGAAAAAAATATTAAAATGCCTAATTTAGTAGGAAAAAGTTTAGGAGAGGCGGCGGGAATTTTGGCTAACTTAAATTTACAATACGAGGTTATGGGTACAGGAGGTATTGTTTTAGAACAAACTCCACCTCCTAGCGAGATGGTTTTTCAGCGCGCTATTATAATTTTAAAAACTTAAAGTTAAAAATAATAAAATAAAAAGAGTTATTTTGCCAAGTGACTTTTTTTATTTGTTTTTCATATTAAAATTAGGCTACTGAGTTTTTAGGGGGTAAAAATTTTGGAATTAAAAGAATTATTGGTTGGGTTAGATATAAAAAGTATCACAGGCAATATTGACAATATAAAGATTGATATTTTATGTGACAACAGTAATTTAGCGACTAAAAACAGCCTATTTGTTGCTATATCTGGTTTAAGAGTAGATGCTCATAATTTTGCGCTTGATGCAATAAAAAATGGTGCAATAGCAGTTGTTGTGGAGCGAGTTTTAGAAGTTGATGTGCCACAAATATTAGTTAAAAATACAAGAAAAGCACTTTGCATTATTGCAAATAATTTTTATAACAATCCAACTACTAGTTTTAAAATAATTAGCTTAATAGGAACTAATGGCAAAACAACGACAACTTATTTAATAAAAGATATTTTAGAGGCAAATAACTTTAAGGTGGGAGTAATTGGCACTAGTGGAGTTTTTGTGGGCGGGAAAAAAATTGAGGCAAACCTTACAACCCCCGACACTTTAGAGCTTTTTAGCTTGTTTAACAAAATGAGAGCAAAAGGCGTGGAAGTTGTAGTTATGGAAATTTCGGCTCACGCTATAAAATTAAACAAAATAAAAGGTTTTAAGTCAGATATTGCAGTTTTTACTAACTTTAGCCAAGACCATCTAGATTTTTTTAAAACGCTAGAAAATTATAAAAACACTAAAATGAGTTATTTTACAAATGATTTTGCTCGCCTTGCAGTTGTTAATACTGACGATGAAGTTGGTCAAACAATTTTAAAAAATACGCCTCTAAAAACGCTAACTTACGGCATTAAAAATCCTGCAGATATTTTTTGCGTGGATATTAAAATGAATTTAGCAGGAAGTGGCTTTTTTATTAACTTAAACGATAATGTTTATAAAATTAATTTTAATTTGCCAGCAAAATTTAATATTTATAATGCGCTTGCTGCCTCTTGTGCGTGCTTTGGTTTAGGCTTAACCCCAGAACAAATAATAAAAGGGTTGAGTGTTCGTCACCACACTTATGGTAGGTTTAATATAATTAAGGTTGGCAAAAATAGTAATGTAATTATAGATTACGCACATACGCCAGAGGCAATAAATAATTTGCTATTAACGGTCAAAAAATTGAGTAAAGCAAAAATGCTTTGCGTGTTTGGCTGTCCCGGCAACAGAGAACAACAAAAAAGAATTGTTACCGGCAAAATTGTAGGGGAGTTATGTGACTATGCGATTATTACAACGGATAATCCCAATTTAGAAAATCCAAATATTATTTTTGAACAAATTGAAAGCGGACTAAAACAAACGAGTTGTGCTTACTCAATTATTGAGGACAGAACTCAAGCAATTTTAGTAGCACTTAACAGTATAAAAAATGAAGAAAAAACAAATATTTTGATAGTTGGTAAAGGTTCGG
>JAQVOQ010000060.1 GCA_028702545.1 Clostridia bacterium | reverse complement strand
GTCCGCAGGCTGCATCTATATCGTCGCCTAATGTTCTTCTTAAAGTTACACTTATATGTGCCCTGTCAAGTTCTGCCTCAAACGCTCGTGCCTCATCTAGCGTTATTTTTTGTAAAGACTTACCTTCCACTTCATTTAACATAATTAAATTTAAATGAAACGGCGTCCCCTTAAATAATTTTATCAAATTTTTAAGTTCACTGTTAGTAGCTGTAACATTTTTTATTAAAATATATTCAAATACTATTCGCCTACCTATTTTGTTAAAATAGTACCAACAAGCTTCAAAAATACTTTCTATGCTGTATTTTTTGGCAATTGGCATAATGCGACCTCTTGTTTCGTTAGAGCCTGCGTGCAAAGATATTGTTAGCACAAGAGGCATACCCTCATCGGCTAATTTTTTAATTTGTGGCACTATTCCACAAGTAGATAAAGAGATATTTCTAAAACTTATATTTAAGCCGTTGGCATCATTTACTAGTTTTAAAAATTTTATAACATTGTCATAATTATCAAGTGGCTCGCCCGTTCCCATTAAAACTATGTTTGTTATTTTACGGTTTTCTTTTAATTTTCCGCCTAGATACTTATTAATATAAGCAACTTGTGCTAGCATTTCTCCCGGTGACAAACTGCGAACTATTCCGTTAACACCACTCGCACAAAATTCACATTTCATGCGACAACCAACCTGAGAGGATACACATACGCTGTAGCCGTGTTTATAACTCATTAAAACGCTTTCAATCGCGTTGTCGTCGTGTAACTTAAACAAAAATTTTACTGTCCCATCAGCGCTTTTTTGCTCTTTAATTAAGCTAACGGTTTCATCAGCATACTCTTTTTGTAAAGCTTCAATTGTGGTTTTTGGTAGCGTTGTTATTTCGCTTAAACTTTTACCCAAATTAAGCGACTCAAATAATTGTTTTGCTCTAAATTTAGGCTCATTTAAGCCTACTATAATGCGTTCTAATTGCTCTAAATTGTAATCTAATAATGTTTTCATATTTTCCTCATCCTCGCTATAAAATAGCCTTCGCTGTTAAATTCATCCGGCAATAATGTAATTGCCTCTTTTTCGTTAATATGTGTTAATTTTGGCAAATTTAGTTTTGTTAGTTCAAAGTTAGAATTTTTGTTTAAAAACTCATTAATAACGCCTATATTTTCCTCTTTTAATAAGGTACAAGTAGAGTAAGTTAGCACGCCTCCTACTTTTACATAATTGCTTGCAGTTTGCAAAATATCTAGTTGTAACTTAGATAGTGATTTTATGCTATCTTCTTTTCTAAACAGCAAAATATCGGGTTTTTTAGTTACTACTCCTATGCCAGAACAAGGTGCGTCACACAAAACATAATCATATTTATTTATAAAATCTTTGTTTAAAATAGTAGCATCTTCAACTTTGGTTATTATGTTTTTAACGCCCATATTAAAAGCATATCGGTTAATTAATTCTACCCTATGCTCATATATATCAAAAGCTAAAACGCTACCTTTATTATTAATTTCTGCCATATAGCAACTTTTTCCACCAGGAGCTGCACAAACATCAAGTATACTTGTTCCATTTTTAATATCAAGCGAATCTACTATTAGCATACTGCCCAAACTCTCGGCTGTAAAATAGTTTTTTAACTCTTCTACCCTCATAAGTTTGGAATAATTAGCATAAAAAGCATTTTTAAGTGGACTTTCGCTAAACTCAATATTATGTTTTATTAACAAATTTTTAAAGTCTAATATGCTTATTATTGTTTGGTTTATCCTAATATGCTTTAACTTATTTTTTTTGCTTTGCAACAATTTTTCTAGAGCATCTTTTTCATACTCTTTTTGCAACTTATTTAGTAGCCATAAAGGATAAGAATACTTAATGTTAAGGTGTTCTAAATAGTTTTTCTCTTTATCGGGAAGTTCAAGGTCGGTTTGAGAGGCTTTTTTAAGCACGATGTTAACAAAACCCGCCTCCTGATATTTGCTCTCTTGTTTGGTTAGTTCTACTAGTTCATTTACTATTGCATAACTTGGAATACTGTTTAAATAAAGGCATGCATAAGCACCTATCTTTAAGATAATATAAGTCGGTAATTTTGGTCTTTTTTTAACAAATTTACTTAAATAATATTCAAGTTGCAAATTATTTTCTAAAACGCCATAAACGATTTTTGTAATAAGTGCTTTGTCCTCACCTTCTTCAAGCGAGTTTAACATTCTATTTAGTTCTATTTGACTATAAGCTTCCTTGCTAAAAATGTTGTAAAGCACCTTATAGCTGTTTAAAAAATATTTATTCTTCACCTAAAATGCAACCTTCTTCTATTTTTTTGCCGTTTAAAAATGCTATATCACTCATCTCTTTTTTGCCTTCTGGTTTTATTATGTTTAACCTAACTGCTCCGCTGCCAGTTTTAACAAATAATCCATCTTTTACATTTGCTATTAAAACTTGTCCGTTTTTTACATTTTCTTGATTATTAAGTAAATTATTTAAAGAAATTGCGCCTGCGGTTGCTTTAAGAACAATCAATTTTTGCCCTTGCAAATAAGTATAAGCACATGGCCAAGGGTTTGTTCCCCTAACTAAATTTACAATTTGACTTGCGGATAATGAAAAATTAATTAGCCCATCTTCTTTTTTTAGCATAGGAAAATGAGTTGCCTTTTTTTCATCTTGTTTTTTAAAAACGGCTGTTTTATTTTCAATTTTTTGTAACGCTTTTAATAGTACAGTTCCAGCAATTTTGCTCATTTTTTTAAACAAATCGCCCGATGTATCGTCTTTTTCCATTCTTATTTTCTCTTTTAATAGCATATCTCCCGTGTCCATACCAATATTTGTCTTCATAATTGTAATGCCGGTTATAGTTTCGCCGTTAATTATAGCCCATTGAATAGGCGCTGCACCTCTATATTTAGGTAGCAGTGAGCCGTGCACATTAAATACGCCAAGAGGAGTTATATCTAACACCGCTTGACTTAACATTTGACCATAAGCTGCCGTTATCATAATATCGGCATTCAAGGTTTTTAACTCTTCTATTGCTGATAATCTTTTTATACGTTCAAACTGCAACACTTTTAAATTATGCTTTTGTGCAAAGACTTTAACTGGTGAGGCTTGCAACTTGCCACTTCTACCAAAAGGCTTGTCGGGTTGAGTTACAACGGCAATAATTTCGTGCTTACTATTTAATAAGTCAGCTAAAACGCTAACTGAAAATTCCGGCGTTCCTAAAAAGATTATCTTCATTAAATCTGTTCCTTTTTAATAATTTCTACGGCTTTATCTGTAAACAAAATGCCGTCTAAATGGTCATATTCGTGACTTAGTGCTATTGCTAAATAATCTGTTCCCGTTATGCTAAACTCGTTAGCATGGCGATCGAATGCTTTTACAGTTATTGTATTTGGGCGCTTAACTATTCCTGTGCAATAAGTAACACTTAAACAGCCTTCTTCTTGCTCTTGCTCGCCAACGCTGCTTACAATTTGTGGATTAATGCACTCAAAAAATGCATTATTAATTTCTACTATAAAAATACGCTTTAAAACTCCAACTTGCACGGCGGCCAAGCCTGCGCCATCATTTTTTTGCATAGTTTCCTTCATATCATCTAATAATTGCCACAAATTTTCGTCAAAAACATTAACTGGTTTACTTACTTTGTGAATTAGTGGGTCGCTATCTGGCACAATTTTTCTTATTGCCATATTTTTTCTCCTTAACTTAAATTTTGAGGATTAGTCTCAACAAAACTCATAACACTTTTACCTTTCATTTGGTCGTTTATGTAAAAAATTTCGTTTAAAATTTGCTTTTCGTACTCTAACTTTAAACGCATTAAAATTTGGTATCTAAACTTGGTTTTAATTCGTTTAACGGGGGACTTCATAGCTTCTAAGTATATAAATCCCTCACTACTTTTTTTAACTTCTTTTATTTTATCATAAAATTGCCTTAAATAGTGCTGTGTTTTTTCATCCGACTCGCCCGTTACTAAAACTCTTACAATTTTAGAGTACGGCGGAAAGTTTGTCGTATGCCTTAAATTAACTTCTTTTTGATAAAAACCCTTATAATCGTAGTTTTTTGCAAAGTTATAAACATAATGTTTTGGCGTATAGGTTTGAAGGACTATTTTGCCTTGTTTTTCGTCCCTACCGGCTCTTCCTGCAACTTGAGTGATTAGTTGAAAGGTACGCTCCGTCGCTCTATAATCGCTAAAATGCAAGCTCAAATCGGCATCTATTATACCAACTAGGGTAACGCCGGGAAAGTCGTGCCCTTTTGCTATCATTTGAGTACCTACTAAAATGCAAGGCTTTGTGTTTGCAAATTGACTTAATATGCGAGAGTGAGAGTTTTTTGTTGTAGTAGTATCGTTATCCATTCGCAAAATTTTAACTTGTGGAAATATGTCTTTTAATTCTTCTACTATTTTTTCTGTTCCTACTCCGCCTTGCCTTAATTTATCGCCTCCACATTCGGGGCATTTTGTTAAAACGGCATAGCGTTTGTTGCAAAAATGGCATTTTAGTTGTGAATCGTATTTATGATAAACGAGCGACACATCGCAATCGGTACATTTTGCCACATATCCGCACTCAGTGCACCTTAAAAAGCTTGAAAATCCTCTTCTATTAATAAATATCATCGCTTGGTTGCCGTGTTCTACAACGCGTTCTAGCTCGTGCTTTAACTCAGTTGAAAACATACTCGTGTTGCCTTGTGCTAGTTCGTTTTTCATATCAATTACTTTTAGGTTTGGCATTTCACGCTTATTAACTCTACTGGGTAATTCTAAAAGTGAATAGTCACCATTTTTTGCAAAATAAAAACTTTCAATACTAGGAGTTGCCGAGCCTAAAATCAAATTGCAATGGTTGTACTCTGCCCTAAAACTAGCTATTTCGTGCGTATAATAACGCGGATTATTTTCGCTATAATAACTGCCATCGTGCTCTTCATCAATAATAATTATGCCTAAATTTTCAATTGGAGCAAATATTGCTGAACGCGCACCTATTACAATTTTAGCTTCGCCATCTTTTATTCTACGCCACTCGTCATAGCGCTCGCCCTCAGACAGTCCGCTATGAATTATTGCTACTAACTCGCCAAACCTTACTCTAAAATTCTTTAACACTTGCGGAGTAAGGGAAATTTCTG
>JAQVOQ010000010.1 GCA_028702545.1 Clostridia bacterium | reverse complement strand
GTACTTACTTTGTAAACTTGTCAAGCACAGCAGGCGGAACAGTAACACTTACTGTTCAGTGGATAGCAAATATATATACTGTTAATTATAATTATGGAGGTGGAACAGCAGGGGTAACTAATCCAACAGCATGGACTTATGATGTGGCACAATACGCGTCAGCACCGACCAGAATAGGCTATACTTTTTATGGTTGGTATGCAACAGGTACAAATATAAATTATTCAATTGCAAAATATGGAGCAACAGCCTCACCTGCAACAGCAATAATAAATGGAACAACAAGGGCGTGGGGTGGCAGTGCAACAGCAAATACTTACTTTGTAAACTTGTCAAGTACAGCAGGCGGAGCAGTAACGCTTACTGCTCATTGGACGATAAACGCACTTATTTTTCCTAATCAAACAATACTAGCAGTTACTTACAACACAGCATACTCACAAAACTTAACTACTTTTGCAAGTAATGGAACAGGCACATACACTTATATTATGACAGGAACAATGCCAACAGGCTTATCAATGAGTACAGCAGGAACTTTTAGTGGAACGATAACGGGTACAGTAGGCACCTACAACTTTACAGTAACAGCAACAGATAGCGGAAGTGCAGCAGCAAAAGCGGCAACAGTTACATTAGTAGTAATTAAAAACATGCTTTTAACACCAGTTTCACTAACTTGGACGACAACAACTAAGGGCAGTGCGATAGCTGGGTGGGGAGCAGTAACAAATGCAACGAGTTATAGTGTAATACTATATAATAGTTTAAATGCAGTAGTAACAACGGCGACTCCTGCAACAAATAGTTATAATTTTGGCAGTATTTTTACATCAGCAGCACGCTCAGCATATTACTTTAAAGTTACAGCAATTCAATCAGACACAACTAATTACAATAACAGTAGTGATTCAGCAAGCAGTGAGGCGCTTAGTTCATACTCGGTGACATTTAACAGTTATGGCGGTTCAGCAGTAGCGACGCAATATGTAATACACGGACAAAAAGCAATTTTACCAACAGTCCCAACAAAAACAGATTATATTTTTAATGATTGGTATAAAGAAATAACTTACACAAACGCGTGGTTATTTGCTACCGACACAGTAACTACAACTACAATTTTACATGCAAAATGGATACTTAACTTTTTTACTTTAAGCTTTATGACAACAACGGATGGAATTAATTTTATAAGTTATGCTACCGTTGATGTTATTTTTGGTAGGTCAATCAATACTGATGCGAATGCTATGATGCCAAACAATCCCAACTCCGGCGCTGGTTATAATTTTGTAGAGTGGAACACCGCATATAATGCTAATGGAACTACTTTTACAAACACAACTATAGTATATGAGGCTATTACTGTTTATGCAATATTTACAGCGACAGTCACTTTTGATGGTAACGGTGGAACAGGTCACACTCCTATATCAAAAAATATTCAATTAAACACCCAAGTAGGAACATTGGCAACAGCCCCTACTTTATTAAACAATATTTTTTCTGGCTGGTTTACAGCTATTGAGGGTGGCGAATTAGTTAACACGGCAAGAATAATTAACGCACCAATTACTTTTTATGCACAGTGGAGTTTAGATTATTGGATTAACTTTGCAGTTATGCCAGCTGGCGCAGGAACACAAGTAAGTCCTTACATTATTACAACAGCAGAGCAACTAGCATGGATTGCAAAACAAACAAACGATATTGCTAGTTGGAGCGTAGATAAATATGTTTTGTTATCAGCAGATATTGACCTAGCAGGCAAGAGATGGATACCGATAGGTAATTTTAATACTGGAACAACTATAAGTGCTTTTTCTGGAGATTTTAAAGGTGGCAATTATGATGTTAGTAATATGTTAATTAAAGAGACAAACTTAAATCAAACTACCTATCAAGGCTTATTTGGCTATGTTAATAGAACATTGATTGAAGGAGTGAGGGTTAGATCTATAGATATCACAATAAATAATACGGCTACAACAGGTAGCACTTATGTTGGTGGATTAGTAGCTTATAATATGACAAAAGTTAGTGAAAATTACACTTCAGGTACAATTGATGTAACCTCAGTAAATACCTCATATGTTGGTGGACTAGTAGGATATGGTTACGGGGCATTGGCTCATATTGAGGAAAACTATTCTAAAGCAATAATTAATGTTACTGTGGGAACTACAACTAACGATGTTAGTGGCTATATGGGCGGATTAATGGGTTACAATAATATGGGCAATATAACAAACGCATATGCCATAGGTGATGTAACGGCAAAAGCATTATTTGGAGTTAATAGACTATATGTTGGTGGTTTGCTTGGTTATAATGTGGGAACAGAAACAGAAATTAAAAACACTTATACTTCAAACTATGTAAATATTATAATTGCATCGGGAGGCTACGCATCTAGTTATGTTGGAAGTCATTCTGGTTACTTTGTAACAGGAGAGATTACAGGGTCATATTTTAATGCCGATTACACTAACCTAGGTCAAGACGGTGTGGGGTTTTCCGGTACTGGAGGCGCTGAGGCAAGTGCAAGAACACTGCTTCAAATGAGACAGCAGTCTAATTTTGCACTATGGGACTTTGCAACTATTTGGATAATGGATACAGTAAATATTCAAAATGGATTGCCACTGCTTGCTGGAGTAGGCTATAATATTATTTATGTAAGCTATGATGGTCAAGGCACTATCAATCCACCCGCAACTATTATTAGTGATGGAAAAATCACTCAGTTATTTACATTTAATCCTATTACGGGTTACAAAGTGGGAGTAATCATAATAAATGATGTAAATTTGTTAGATGAAGTATTTACAACCGCAGTTGTAAGTGGATATCAATTTATTCAAGCAAGGGGCTTTCACACGGTTTATGCTACTTTTATATTTGAGGCGACAATAACTATCAATAGTATATTTGACCAAACTGTAGAAACTGGAATGATAGCATTTATAAAAGTTATAGCTACCGATGAGGATTCAAACGAAAGTATTTGGGCATATCCACTAGAAAGTGGGTCTAATTATATTATTACAATAAAAAGAATTTCCACAGTGTACATTACTTTTAGTAGCCCGATAAATCATGCCACAACTACTGATAATGTTGGAATTTTATTAATAAATCAAAGTGACATTAACACAATTATAAATATGACGGTTGCAAAAAACAAAGATGGATATATTTATAACACTTACTATATCAGTTAAAAAATAAAAACTAGGTTTATTCCTAGTTTTTTTAAAATATAAATGGCAATAAATAAAACTTACAAAAAAAACCATAGTCAATATTTAAAACCACAAAGTTTTATTTATCCTTTCTACAAAATAACACAAAAAGGCTTGTTATATGTCTTTTTTATTTTAGGTTAGGTTTGGCTAGTTAATTTATAATCTATATAAATGCTTTTATTTGGGGGAGTTTTTATATGGAAGGAGTTAAAGGAGTTATTAGTAAGAGAGTTAGCATAAATATTTTTAGCGTGTTTAAATATTCTATGTTTTTTATTTTGTTTTATCTACTCGGCATAGCGAGCATAAATGGAAGTGTTAAGCCTTTTATGTTTGGTATGTTATTTGCATTAGCTTTTAACAAACAAAAAGTTATTTATTTGGTGCCACTATACATTATTGCAAGTTATTTAGGAGAGTTTACGATAGACGCGCTAACAATTAGCGTTTGTACCTGTTTAACTTTATTAGTTTTTTATTTTTTGCACACAAAGTTTAAAGTGCCCGCAAATAAATTTTTAATTGGCATTTATGCAATGCTTAGCCAATTCTATTATTTATATTTACATATCGGAAATCCGCAAGATTTTTTGAAAGCTTGTGTTGTTGTTCTTTTGGGACTTTTGTTTTTATATGCATGTTTGCATATTATGCAAGCCGTATTAGTTCGTGGTATTATTTTTAAACTTACTATTGATGAGATTATTTGTGGTGCAATATTGCTATCGGCAATTAGTTTGGGCATTGCTGGCATAACTGTTTTTAATACGGAGCTAATCCGTATTTTTGCCGTTTTTATAATCTTACTATCAACCTATATTTATTCTGCTCCCGCATCAATTTTAATTGCAAATATAATAGGAATTGGCACGGTATTTTATAGTGGCGATATAACTTATCTCGGTGCATTCTCACTTTTTGCTGTTTGCGCGAGTGCTTTTAAAAATGTTAATAGAGCACTGCCTGTTTTAGCTGTTTTATTTATGGATATTATTTTAGGCTTATATTTTAATATTTATTTAGTATACAATTTGTATAGTGTAGCGGCTGTTTTGCTCGGCGGGCTATTGTTTTATTTAATTAATCCTAACTCAATAGAAATTTTGGCCAGTGTACTAGGCGGCAATACAAATAAAACGGCTATTCGCAATATTGTAAACAGGAGTAGAGATGGATTATGTAAGCGAATGTATGAAATTAGCGGAGTATTTAGTGAAATGGATAGGGTATTTAAAAGTATGGTTAGAGGAATTTTGCCAGCCGAGGAGGCAAAACAAATGTTAACGCAAGAGATAATAGACAAAGTGTGTGGCGACTGCCCGGAACGCAACAAGTGTTTAAGGGTTTTAGGTGATGAGACTATGGGCGTATTTAACGACATTATTAGTGCGGGATTTGAAAGAGGCAAGGCGACAATTTTAGATGTCCCACCATTTTTAAGCACTCGTTGCAACAGGACAAACACTATGCTTGCTTCAATAAACCAATTGATTTTAAGTTATAAGCAATATGCGACTATGATAAATAATTTAGATACTAGTAGAGTATTAATTGCCGAACAATTAAATGGTGTTGGTAAAATTATTAGAAATTTAGCAGAAGAAACAAAACGAAATGTAACCTTTGATACAAACAAAGAAAGCATATTAATTGAAGAGTTAAGTTATGAAAATATAGTTTGTACAGAGAGCGTAATTTATGAGCAGAATGCTGAAATTAGTTGCGTGACTTTAGTTGTTAGAAATAAAGATGTAAAAAATATTAAGGTAGAAAAGGTAACGAGCAAAGTTTGCGGTGCAAAAATGGTTACGGTTAATACTGAGCCAAGCACAAGTTCGGGCTTTAGTGTGTTAAACTTAAAAACTGCACCTAAATATAATGTTGTGTTTGGCAGTGCAGGGGCAACAAAGGACGGCAACAAAGTTAGTGGAGACACTTATTCCTTTATTAGAATAGGTGACGATAAGTTTATGTTAGCTATTTGCGATGGTATGGGTAGCGGAAAGTCCGCCGAGCAAACGAGTAATTTGGCGATAAGTTTAATTGAAAACTTTTATAAAGCGGGTTTTGATAACGACATTATTTTAAATAGTGTAAACAAACTTTTAAGTTTAGGTAGTGAAGAGGTGTTCACTGCACTTGATATTTGCGTAATAGATTTAAGAAAAAGCCTTGCTGATTTTATTAAAGTAGGCGCACCAGAGGGCTATATAAAAAACAAGGATAGTTTAGAAATTGTTAAAACGGGTTCATTACCACTTGGCATTTTAGAGGAAATGCAACCAGCTATAACTAAAAAAATATTATTAGGTCAAGACCTTATTATTATGTTTAGCGACGGCGTTATTGATAGTTTTATCTCCCGAGATGACTTTAAAAATTATATAAATAATTTAAATACACTAAATCCTCAAACACTAGCAGAAGAGATTTTAGACAAAGCATTAGAAAATTATAAAGATAAACCAAAGGATGATTGTACTGTTATTGTTGCAAGAGTTTTTCCAACAATTTAATTAACGCTTGAATTTTTTGTCAATTTGACTTATAATAGATGTAAAGTTATAAGTTAGAGGGTAAAAAATGTTAACAGTATCAAAAATAATCAAAAATAATAATTTGTTCAAAAGTGGAGAAGTTGTAGGAGTTGCCGTTAGTGGTGGCATTGATTCTATGAGTTTGCTTCACTTTTTGAATGAAAATAAAACTAAGCTAAATATTGAACTTGTTGCAATTATGGTTGACCACAAAATGCGTGAGAATAGTGCAAGCGAAGTTGAGTTTGTAAAAGACTATTGCAAAAAGAATAAAATCAAATTTAACAAGTTTCAAGTTGACGCACTAGCACTTGCAGAAGAACATAAATTAACAAAAGAAGAAGCAGCACGAAAAGCACGCTACGGTGTTTTTGATGCTTTAATAGCTAAAGGCATTGTAGATAAAATTTGTTTAGGTCATCATGTATCTGACCAGGCGGAAACTGTTTTACTAAACCTATTTAGAGGGGCTGGATTAAGTGGGGCTAAGGGCATGGAGCTAGTTCGCGACAATTACATCAGGCCAATGCTTTACACGACTAAACTTGAAATACAAAATTATGCTAAAGCAAATGATATTCCGTTTATAGTTGATGAGAGTAATTTAGATAATGAATTTAGCCGAAATTATTTAAGAAATGTTATTATGCCACAACTTAAAGAGCGCTTTAAAGGTGTTGAAAATAATTTGGTTAGTTTTTCAAAAATAGCAAAAACAGACGATGATTATATTAACAATATTATGAATATTGATGCTATTATTAAAGACGATTATATTGTAAGAATACCTGTTAGCTATTTTGTTTATCCCGAGTCAATTATCAATCGTATGTTGAGGCACTGTTTTGAATACTTGGGCGTAAGCAAGGATGTTGAAAAAAAACATATAGAAATTATTAAAGAAATGGTAAAAGATGCGGTAAACGGAATTAAATTAAATCTTCCTAATAAGGTTAATGTTCATAAGGAATATGATTATATTACAATTATCGCCAACGAAAAAAAATACAAATTTGAAGAGCAAGAGCTAAAGAGCGGAACGATTAATATCAAAAATTTTGGCAAGATTACAGTTAAAAGAACTTACGACATTGATGTTGCCCAAAAAGACCATATAGTAGATGTTAAAAAAGTGCCATCAAATGCTGTCTGGAGACCAAGAAGAGAAGGCGATATGTTTACTAAATTTGGTGGCGGAACAAAAAAACTTAAAGACTATTTGATAGATAAAAAAATACCAAATAGACTTCGCGATGCAATGCCAGTTCTAGCCGTTGGTAGTCAAGTTTTAATAGTTGCAGGACAAGATATATCAGAACAAGTTAAAGTTGATGTAAACACAAAAGCAGCTTATATTTTAACTTATAACATAAAATTGTAAATAAAAAAATCTAGCAAGTGCTAGATTTTTTTAGTTTTAATAAATTATTAATATTTAATAATTAAACTCCACTTCCATAAGCTGTTACCCATTCTGCTGGAGCAGTTAACCAAACTTGGCTTGCTGCGCCGTTTTCCCACTGCATAGCCTCTATTTGAACATTTAAGTTATAAGTTTTGTTTGCATCAAGATTTTCTAGTTCTGTTGGTACTTGAATTTCTGTTACAAAATCCACAGTGCCACTTGCTGATAAAACGCCGTTGTAGTAAAGATAATCGTCACCTCCATCTATCCAAGCTGGGTCAGTTGTTGCAGTAACATTAAAAGTAGAGCCATCTGAATTTGTTATTGTAAGTTTTCCTCTTAAAACAGTATCAGATGTGGCAGCAGGAGAACTTACACCAATCGGTTGAGCGTAAATTGTTCCTGGCATTGCAGCGCCACTAAAAGTTAAACTTGTAACTGTTGCTCCGCCTTGAGTTAGGTCAATATTTACAGGGTCTCCTAATGTAATGTCGCCTGCTACAGCAGCATTTTGAAAGAAGAATGCACCAGTAACACCTAAAACAACGCTTGTTAAAAGTAGTATAGAAAGTGCAATGATTGCAATTCTCGAACTGCTTCTTTTAACTTCTACAGCTGTATTTCTGCGAGTATCTCTTTTAAATTCGTTATTTTCCATATCTCTTAAAAATCTCCTTATTTTTTTATACACATTATTTTTACAAAGTGTATTGCTTGACTTTATTTTGTGCTTGCTAATCTTTTTTATACACATTATTTTTTTAAAAAAGCTTAATTTAATATGCAAAGTATTATTAATAAAATTAGAGATAAAATAAAATCATACAAATTAGTATGGATGTAAAAATGATATATAATCAAAAAAAACGAATTACAAATAATATTAATACAAACAATATAAGTTATTACTATACTTTACTAAAAGCCATCAGTATAGGTTTTTTGATAAGTGCCATAGTTTTAGTTGTATTTAATGTTACAGGCGCTTGGTTTTTAAAAACAACAACTACGCAAAGTACTACAAATGTTGGCAATATAAACATAGTGGCGACCGATATAAATAATCCTATTACTTATACTACAACTACAACAAATCTTCCAATTACAGTAACAAATTTATCAAATACTCATATAGTTGTTAGGGCTTATCTTAATTTATATTGGGTAAATGGTTTTCCACTAGGTGATGTAGAAGCAATTTTAGCAAACACTGACTGGACAATAAGTGATGAGGGATATTTTTACTATAATTATGTGTTAGCACCATCAGGAAGTACTCCAGACTATGCAAAGTTTTTAAGTGCTTTAGAAATTTTTGACGAAACAGGAGAAAAATTAGGCACCAATTTTGTTGTAAACATATATTTTGAAGGCGCTCAATATGCTAATTCGGGTTATGCAAATCTGTGGACTAATGCCCCTGAGAGCTGGTTAAATATAATAGGTTAAGGAGCAAATATGCAAAAAAGAACTTATCAATTATCATTTTTTTCTTATTTACTTGTCAGCTTTATAGTTTTTGCTATAATGTTTGGCACTTTTATGCTATCCTCTGCCTATTTTAGTTCTGCAAAAGTTATTTTGGGCCAAATTAAATTATCACAACTAGATTTTCAAGTATTAAATAGTTTAAATCAAATAGACACTTCAGAAACCAACTTATTTATGCCTGATGAGGTAATTGATAATGCAATAACAATTTTAAACGCAAGAGAT
The DNA here is from genome assembly GCA_028702545.1 of Clostridia bacterium. GTDB lineage: Bacteria > Bacillota > Clostridia > Christensenellales > UBA1242 > STF1-184. The sequence goes on along the minus strand of JAQVOQ010000010.1, from coordinate 11,881 downwards.
GTGGATGGACTAGATTTTGAGGGATTAATTCCAATTTATATAAGGGTTAAGCCTATCTTAAACATTGATGGGGTGGATAGTTTAGAGTATTTATACATACAATTAACTAATCCAGAAAGTTGGATACAAGCGGGAGATGGTTTTTTATATTGCACTCAAAAGCTTTTGTTAGGAGATAATATTAGGTTTAATGATTACTTTGTTTTAAGTTATTTATTATCAAATGAGTATCAAGATGCTTCCGTTTATTTAGCACTGGAAGTAGATGCTGTTCAAAGCGAAAATTTAGCTTATCTAGATGTTTGGCAAACGGCGCCAGAAGAGTGGAAAAATGCACTTATTTAGTACTTAAATTATAAATTTATTAATGTAAGCGTTAAACACTTGCCTAATGTCTCTAATTTTTGTAAAATATAGTTACATATTGTATTTTGTAATAGTTAAAAGGTGGCTAAATAATGGGAAAAAAGCCAATTGATTTAGAAGATAAAATAAAAAGTAACAGCTCTAAAACAAATGGCATAAAAAATACTATTAAAGTGCCTAAACAGGAAGCTGTTGTTTCGGACATTAAACATTTAAAAAAATCAGAGAATAACAAAGTTAGTAGGCAACTTGAAAAGCAAAAGAAACAACGCGACAAAGAAAAAATTAATCAACAACGCAAACAAAATTTAGCATTAAAGCAAGAAATTTTACAAAAAGAAAGAGTTTTGAATGCTAAAACTAAAGAAGAAAAGAAATTAGAAAGGCTGGAAAAACAGCAAACTAGAAAAAAAGAAAAAGAAGCTTTAAAAAAAAATAAAGATAAAGAAAAACGAAAAGAACGATTAGTTAAATTACAACAAAAAAGAGATTACGGATTAGATGATTTAGAAACTCTTGAGAGTAGAATTTTAAAAAGAAAAGAGTATAAAGAAAATAAAAAAAGAAGAAGACTAATAATAATATTGATAATACTTCTAATTTGTATGATAGCAATTGGAAGTTGTGCAGCAGTGCAAATAATTGAAGAGCAAAGACCAAAACCTATAACTGTTAGAATTGATATACAGACTAGAGACTTAGATCCTAGAATTCCAGTTGATCCAAATAATCCAGATGCAGGCTATATGATAAGAACTGTTTATCCGGGTGACACTTTCAATTTGGAACTTTATGTAAGCAATACGGCTATAACTGAATCTTTTCCGGTATTTGTTAGATTTAGAACATATATAATAGTAGAAGATTTGAGTGAACATTGTGTGTTTACACCGACTTTTGCAAATGCTGAGGATTGGTATTCTTTAATAGATTCCGCTGGAAATGATGTAGCAGTAGATGATTGGTTTTACTATGGAGGCTATTTAGAAACAGGAATAGAAAATACTTTACAAGTAATACAATCCTTAACATTGCGAACTGACCTAGAAAATAAGTTTCAAGGGCATGAATTCACATTAGTACTAGAAATTGAGTCGATACAAGGCGATTTAGCAGCACTTAATGACTTTGAGGAATGGTATGAGGCAATAGTTCCTGCCGAGTGGCTTGAATATATGCAGGGTTTAGAAGTGCCAGAAACTCCAATGATGGACGAATAATTTAAGAGTGAAAAAAATAAAAAACTTAGTAATTAAAATTATTATCAATAAAATTTTAAAGGATGTTGTATTTATGAAAAAAACAAAAAAATTTTTGTTAATGTTGGCTGTGATATTTACTGCAACACTTGCACTTGCAGGTTGTGGCACAAGTGCTCCAACTCAACTTGCAACTCCTATTGCAAGTGTATACCTTAACAATGGACATATAGTTGTTTCCACAACCGATAATCCAAATGCTGAATATTATGTTTACGGCATATATTCAGGCCCTTATTCAACAAATTTAAGTTTATATTACGAGATAACTAGCACAAATAATTATTTGGATGCTAATGCTTATGTTACCGAGTCTGCTAATTATTATTTTTACGTAAGGCTTTTAGGTAATGGAGAAAAACATTTAGATTCTGCTACATCGCCTATCGTTAGTTATAATAATTCCGAAGCACTTGAATCTCCAATTTTAGAGCGAGATGAAATGATGCTTAGCTGGACATCTGTTTTAAATAGCAATGGTTATAAAATTTATAAAAATAATGTCTATATAGTTACAACTCATGATACAACTTATGATATATCGGGCCAAATTAATAATCAAGTAGTTTATAATTTTGAAGTTCAAGCGATAGGCTCTTCAATCTTAGGAACAGTGTATGCCGATTCATTAAAATCTAATGTTATAAGCTATACCGATCACTTGATTTTAACAGCCCCTGCTAATTTAGAAGTCTTAACTAATGAATTAGACGAGCCATATTTAACGTGGGGTGCTGTTACAAATGCATACGGATACACAGTGTTAGTAGATAATACAGATGAGCATATTGTATCAACAAATGAAATAGTGCTTAGTGATATATTAGATACTGCAAAACAATATAGCATTAAAGTTAAAGCTAATCCAACGGGCATTTCAATTGCTAGTGCATATTCTAATAATTTTGTTTACGATAATTATCATACACTTACGACTCCAACTATAATTGGTGCTAGCAGAAATGGAAGCGATGTCGTTGTGGTATGGGAGCCTGTTGCAAACGCTGAGAGTTATACCCTGCTTGTTAATGGTCAAGTATTAAAAGATATTAGTAATAATCCTATTATAATTTATGATAGCGAAGTATTAATAGGTGGCGAATTAGAAAAGCTAGAAGGCGGCTTTGACTTTGAAGTTTATGCTAATGCTTATGATTATTATCTACAAAGTGCGACTTCGGATTTATTTAATTACGGAGGAATAGATGAATTAGCAATGCCTGAAAATTTGAGCGTTGTATATGATAGCCTTGCTGGTACAGCAATGCTAAGCTGGGACGCTGTAGTTGGCGCTAGCAGTTATCTAGTTGCACTGGGTAACGAAACGACTGAGGCAATATACAACAGCTTAGAAATACAAACATTACTCACAGAAGATGAAATAATCCAATTAAAAGTTAAAGCTTTAGGAACAGGATATGTAACGGATTCTGTTTATAGCGCGCCATATATGTTTAACTTTACAACTAACTATGCTCCAGGCTATGTTGACCAATATTTTTACTATTATGACTACTACGATTATTGCATAAATAGCCAAGAGGAATTGAATGCTTTATTTGGCTACGCAATCAATTATCACATAGAAGAATTTACTGCTTACGTTGACTACAGTTTAACCGAACGAGAAAAAGAAGTTGCGGATGGTAAAATTATTAGATTACTAGTAGATATTGATTTAGAATTAATAGGTGGCGGATATATAAATGTTGATGCAGGAGATATCATCATTTTAACTTACGGGAATTATATAGAAAAAGATGAAGTCATTTCAGAAATTACATCTTTATCAGTAAATGAATTAATGAGTTCTGGCATTGAAAAAGCTTATTTAAATCAAGGCAATCTTAATGGTGCTACAACTTCTAGCGAAATTATCGTTTATAAACAAAGTATAGCGCTAGCATCTTACACAGAGACGCACAGCCTATCTTATATTCCACCTACATTAAATGGAGTTTCTGGTAAAGAGTATGAATTTTCAATTACTTACCCATACGGAATAAATCCTACTATAGCTAGTGATGCACCTAATATGTATGTTCAAGATACTAACTTTGCTCCATTTAGTTCAAGTATAGGCAGAGAAGCTAATTATAACGATTTTGCACCAGAACAATCTTTAATTGAGGCGCCAGTTTATAATAGCGAAAACTTATTTATGGTAGTTAACTCAGGAAGCAAACCACTGTTTATGACAGAAGATAGTCAAGCAGAGTTAGTATATGAATCAGCTAAAATTATTTTAAGGCAAATTATTGATGATAATATGACTGATTACGAGAAGATGTTGGCTATATTTGATTATGTAAATTACAGCACAATTTATGATCGTTATGTTTATAGTTTGGCAGTTGGTGGCGGTGAAGGCGAGGGATTGTTGCCTGAATATAAGGTATTCTATTTGGAAGGCGTAATTTTAGATGGAGTAGCCGTTTGTGATGGCATTGCAAAGACAATTGCATTTTTAGCAAATATGGAAGGAATTGAAGCAATAAAAATTAATGGCACAGCAGGTACTATAAGCAATACTGTTGGTCACGCTTGGAATAAGGTTTATCTTGAAATTGATGGTGTTAGCGATTGGTACATTATTGATGCTACATTGGGAGTTTCCGATGGAGCAGAAGCGTATACCGATGCTAACTTGAACGATGCTTATGATGAAGGCGAAGATTATGTTGATAGCAATTCAAATGGATTATACGATTATGGTAGCGAGTTTCTTACTCATGATTATTTCTTAATACGAGATGAAGATGTCGCTGATAGTCACTTCCCAACTAGTACATTTAATCCAGTTGCCGACACATATTTTGATTATTATGATTTTTCTGAATATGCAACTGGCTACGATTATTACATTACTAACCAAACCGAATTAAACCATTTAGTTGAGTTTTTACTATTGAATGAGCGCGAAGGAATTGAAATTTATGTTGATCCAAGTTTTAATTTAGGCTTAGTAACAAAAATTCAAATAGCCATTAATAACTCTGGCATGTCAGGCGTGGATAAAGATGCATTTGGCCACACAAGTCGAACTTCTGATCGTAGTATTACTATGATAGATTTTATTTATCCATAAAACGCAGTTAGTTACTTTAAATTATAATTTTTAAAAACCATAGATAATACTATGGTTTTTTTTGATAGTTAATAAAAGTTAACATAAATTTGCATACTAATTAAAAAAGAGGTGTCAGTTATGTCAGACCAATTTACTAATAAACCAATTAAACGAAACATAATGGAGCCGCCGACTTCCACAGTTTTACTAGGGCCAAGGGAAGGTTTTATTGAGAATATTGCAGATAACTTAGGTTTAATAAAAAAGCGTCTGACAACTAAGGACTTAAAAATAATAGATATAGAGGTTGGTAAATATACAAAAACGCGCGTTTCCATACTTTATTTAAACACGATAGCAGATATAAAAATTGTAAAAAAAATTGTAAATAAAATAAAACAAATTAATATTGACGCAATATTAGATTCATATTACCTAGTTAGTTTTTTGGAAGAGCGACCAAACAGCATTTTTAAGCAAGTTGGACAAACAGAAAAACCTGATGCTTTGGTGTCTAAATTATTAGAAGGCAGGGTGGCTATTTTAACCGATGGCTCGCCAATTGCGCTAACACTACCTTTTATTTTGATTGAGGATTTGCATAGCCCTGATGATTATTACCAAAAGAGTTTTAGAGTTAGTTTTGTAAGGCTAGTTAGGCTAATTGGCGTGTTTGCTGCCGTGTTACTTCCAGGATTTTATCTTGCCATTGAATTATATCACTATAAAATTATACCTCTCAATTTGCTTGTAACGCTGTCTAATGCCACTGCCAATTTGCCGTTTGGGCCACTTTTGGAGATGCTATTTGTAATAATACTGTTTGAAATCTTGTATGAAGCGAATGCACGAATGCCTAGATATTTAGGTATGGCGCTATCTATTGTAGGAGCATTAATTCTAGGTGATACTGCCGTTAAAGCTGGGCTAGTCAGTTCGCCAGCCGTTATGATAGTTGCACTTAGTGGAATAACCATCTATACAGTACCAAATGAGGCAGGACAATTATCTTTATTAAGACTAGGGTTTACTCTTGCAGGAGGAATGATGTCGTTTTACGGCATTGTTATACTACTCGTATTTTTAATATTTTATTTAGCAAACTTTAATTCATATGGTAGCCCGTATCTAGCACCTATGGCACCTTTTATATATGGCGACCAAAAGGACGCAATAGTAAAGAGTCCTATTACAAAAATGAAAAATAGACCAATTAGTATATTAAATAAAAACAAGGTAAGGTTAAAAAATTGATAAAGGCAATTAAACAAAATCAAATAGTAGCGCTAGCTTTTTTGTTGCCTGCTTTAACGAAATTTTTAATTTTGCCTAGCCAAATTATAAATTTTAGCGGAAAATATGCTTATTTAGTAGTGCTAATATTATTTTGTTTAGAAGCACTACTGGCATATTTTATCTTTAAAATGATAGAAAAAGCGGGTAAAACATCCTTTTTTACGCTTTTGAAAGCTCGCTGTGGCGTTCTTATAACAAAAGTTATAACAATAATTTTTGGTTTATACTTTATTATTAAAGCACTAATGTTAATTTTGGATACTAATAACCTGTTTAACTATTCATTTTACAATAATTTTTCGCCGTACTTTTTTATATTTGGTTTGTTTGTTTTGCTGTTTTATACCGTCAACTTAAAATTAAAAACCTTTGCGCGCTCGTTTGAGGTTTTTGTGTTGCCGTTTGCTATAAGTATTACAATAGTTGTTGTACTTAGTTTAATGGGGGCTAATATCCTTAATTCACTGCCAATTATTGAACAAGGATGGCTAAATATGATAACGAGTGGCTTTAAAAGCATTTTTTGGTTTGGAGACTTTATAATATTGTTTTTGTTTATAGGAAGGGTTAAGATAATAAAAAATTTTACTAAAAAAGCAACAATAAGTTACTGCGCATCAAGCCTGTTAGTAATTTTGTTTATTTTTAATTTTTATAATACTTATAGTGTAACAACCTCTACTCATACGCTGGCGATTGCAGACTTGTTAAATATGGTAAGTGCATCAAGCGTGTTAAATAAAATTGATTGGTTAATTGTTTTTATCTGGTCTATTGTTTTGATTTTCGGCATTTGTTTTTATGCCTATGTTGCTGCTACTTTCTTAAAGCAAACGGTTAATAAAAAATATGAAAAAATAGTTACTTTTTTTTCTTTAATTTTATTAATTATAATGTTGTTAATTATCAACTTTAACACTAACATTTTAGTTAATTTTTTAACAGGAAATTTTGTTTATGTGCTTTTGGCTTTACAATATATTTTACCTATTATTTTAATAATTTTATTGACTAAGGTTTTAAGGAGAAAAAAGCAAAGTGATTAAAGATGTAAGAAAAAACAAAATATTTGCAGTTTTTTTGTTAATTTTAGTGCTTTTTTTGCCAAAAACGCTTACTTTACCACCTCAAATCGCACAAATAGCAATAATTACCGCTATTGGCATAGATACTCATATTGACGGATTAGAAGTGTCGGCGCAAATAATTATGCCTAAATTTGAAGAAGGATTTAACAAAAATTTAGAGGTTGCTTCGGCTAGTGGAGCAAGCTTAAATGATGCTTTTAAAACGATGGAAATAAACCTAGGAAAGAAGCTTGGATTAGCACATTTAGGCATCATTATAATTGCCGATGATGTCGCACAAAATAGCGATGTAGCACTGATGCTAAAACCCCTTTTAATTGGTTCAGATAAAAATATAAATGCTAAATTAATTAATACTACGAGCATAGCAAAAGAGATGTTGCAAGTTGGAAGTGGACTAGGCGCTAGTTCTAATATTTTTATAAATGATATTTTAGAAAATAACGAAAATATTTTGTTAAATGAGCAAAGCAAACTGCAAAACTTTTTTATCAATTATTATAATAATGCAAGTACAAATTTATTGCCCGTTGTTAGTTTGCAAGACTTAGATGGTCAAGGATTGATAGTTGAAGATGCAGTAGTAAATAAAACGCTTTTAATAGATGGCAGTATTGCGATTTTTAAAGAGGGCAAAAAATTGTTGCAAATAACAAAAGAAGACTACGATAATTTAACTTTTTTTACAAGTGGGAAAAAGGACATTAATTTTGCTATAACTGATGCCGAAAATGGCGAAATAATAAATGTAAAGACAATTAAAAATAAGGTTAAGTATAAAACAACTTTTAAAAATGGCGTTCCACAACTTCACATGTTTAATGATTTAAATATAAATTTAGAAAATGAAAATATTTTAAATAGTGCGCCAATTTTGACTTATGAGATTAAAAGCCAAATAATAGGCGAGTTAAGGGTTAAACTAGCGAGTGCTTTTAATTATTTAAAGCAAAATAATGCGGATATTTTTAATTTTTACGAGGTGTTTTATGCATTTAATAATGATGAATTTAAAACATATTTAAGCGATTTAGGTGACGAAAATTATTTAAAAAAATTAGAACTTTTTGCTAATTTTAACCTGATAATCAAAAGTTAAATAACACTTGCCTAAATAAAAGTTTAATGCTATAATAAGGCGTTTAGTTTAAAACTATTCCTTGTTTTAGGTGCAAATCTAAGACCGATTAGTCCAAAAGGAGGTAAAAAACATGAGATCTTATGAACTATTAGTTATTTTAAATGCAAGACTTGATGATGTTGCAAAAGAAGCTTTAATTGCAAAAATTACAGGCTTTTTAGAAACCAATCAAGCTAGCATTAAAAGGGTAGATAAATGGGGAACTAAAAAATTAGCTTATCCAATTAACTATCAAACTGAGGGTTACTATACTATTTTTGAATTTGAATCACCAACCGATTTAATAGCAGCGGTAGAACCAAAATTAAGAATTGAAGAAAATGTTATACGCGTATTATTTACCGTAAAATAATTTAGGAGAAATTAATATGAACAAAGCAATATTAATAGGAAATTTAACAAAAGATCCAGAAATTTCAACAACTACAAGTGGCATTAGCGTATGTAATTTTACACTTGCTATTAGTCGTAGATATGCCAATGCTCAAGGCGAGCGTGAAGCTGATTTTATTAATATTATTGCATGGAGAAATACGGGTGAATTCGTGCATAAATATTTTAGAAAAGGTCAAAAAATGGCTGTTGTTGGTACAATTCAAACTAGAACTTACGATGCACAAGATGGCACCAAACGCTATGTAACAGAAGTTGTTGCTGATGAAGTTGAGTTTGTAGAGAAAAAAGGAGCTGGAGAAGCCGGCGGACCTCAAAAAGAAGTCAATAGACTAGAACCAATAGAAGATGATACTCTTCCATTTTAATTAAATTAAGGAGATACTATGAGCGAAGAATTAAAAGATGTTCAAGTAGCAGAAGTCGAAGTAGAAGAAACTGAAACTAAAAGACCAGAAGCTAAAAAAGAATATGTAAAAAAGCCATATAACAGATCAGGTATGAGAGCACCTAAACGTAAAGTTTGTAACTTTTGTGTAGATAAAGCAAAAGCAGTAGATTATAAAGATATTGCTAAACTTAGAAAATATGTTACCGAAAAAGGCAAAATATTACCAAGAAGGCAAACTGGCGTTTGTGCAGTTCATCAAAGAGAGTTGGCGAGCGCAATTAAACGTGCAAGAATAGCAGCATTACTTCCATTCGCAGGCGAATAAACTAATTTGCTCAGGCAATCTCATCGTTTTTGGCATACCACAAAGACAAGTCATTTAGGTTAACTAAACTCCTGTCCTCTGTGATATGCGCAAGCCTTGACCTTGCCATAAGCAAATTAGTTTATTTAAACAAAAAGACCGTACTTATGCGGTCTTTTTTATTATATTGTTAGTAAAAACAAAAGCTAATAAAATAAGCAAAGAATTTAAAAACAGAAAAAACAACCTAAGTGGTTGTTTTTTTATTACTTAAATTTGGTTTATTTAAGGTTTAAGCTAACAGGAATTTTTTTTCCATTTTTATCTGTAAAAGTTCCTGTAACTAACATTATAAGATCTATTAAAATGCCAATACCAAATACACCAATAGTTAATAGCCATATTATGCCAGTGCCTGTTTTGCCAACGTAAAAGCGGTGAATTCCTAAAGCCCCTAAAATTAATGTTAACAAAAAAGTAATTAACCAGTTATTATTGTTCATATATTAAAATCCTCCAATTTGTATAACTATATTCATAGCGCAACAAAAGTAGTACAATAATTATTGTTAAGGCCTAATAAGTTTTCCATCGCCGTCTAAAAAGTTATAGGTAAGTATTAATAAAATATCAACAATCCAACCAATCCCAAACAGTCCGCCAGTAAGTAACCATAATATGCCCGTTCCAATCTTGCCAGCATAAAAGCGATGAACGCCCAAAATGCCTAAAAATATTCCAAATAAAATAGTAATATTCCAACTCCTTTCACTCTTTATCATAATAAAACTCCTAAATTATTTATAGTTTTATTGTGTGCAAAGTTATAAAGTTTATTTATTACAAAATATAAAAAAACAAGGTTTATGCCTTGTTTTTTAGGGATTATAACTTAGTTATATTTTAAGCAAATTGGCTGTTATATAAATTAAAATAGAAGCCTTTTTTGGTTAATAATTCACTGTGATTGCCTTGTTCTATAATGTCACCCTCGTTCATTACTAAAATCGTATCGGCATCTTGAATGGTTGACAGTCTATGCGCTATTACGAAACTTGTTTTATTTTGCCTTAAGTTTTTAAATGCCTTTTGAATTAGCATTTCCGTTCTCGTATCAACGCTACTTGTCGCTTCATCTAAAATTAATATTTTAGGCTCTGCTAAAATTGCCCTTGCAATAGTTAAAAGTTGCTTTTGTCCTTCGCTTATATTAGTTGTTTCTTCATTTATTATAGTGTCGTAACCGTGAGGCAGTGTTAGTATAAAGTGATGAGCTTGAGCTAGTTTGCTCGCCTCAATTATCTCATCTTGCGTTGCATCTTTTTTGCCGTAAGCGATGTTGTTTTTAATACTACCATTAAATAGCCAAGTATCCTGCAAAACCATTCCTATGTTTTTACGAAGGCTTTCTTTTGTATACGACTTTATATTTTTATTGTCTATTTTAATGTTTCCGCCGTTTAACTCATAAAACCTCATAATTAGGTTTACGATTGTTGTTTTGCCCGCACCTGTTGGGCCAACTATTGCAATAGTTTTTCCGGCCAATGCTTTAAAATTAACTTTTTGCATTAATACCTTGTTTTCACTATAGCCAAATTTAACATCTTCAAAATCAACTTGGCCTTTAATATTTTGTAAAAGCGTTGTATTTTCTTCATTTTTAACTTCTTCAACAGCTTCTAACACTTCAAACACGCGCTCACTGCTAGCCATAAGTGTTTGTAATACGCTAGTTAATTGTGCCATTTGTGCTATTGGCTGAGTTAGTTGCTGGCTATATTGTAAAAACACCATAAGGTACCCGGGGTTAAGGCTGCCGTTTGATATAAATACACACGCTACAATTGTAACTGCGACATATCCAAAGTTGTTTATAAATGTGATAAGCGGATATATTAGCCCTGAGAAAAAGTTGGCTTTTATTGCTGATTTTGCAAGTTGTTCATTTATTTTATTAAAGTCTGCTTGAGTTGCTTGTTCTTTATTAAAAGCTTTTACAATTTTTTGATTAGTGTAAGTTTCTTCAACTTTACCAGATAATAGTCCTAAATTTTTGGCTTGTGAGGCGAAGTGCTTTTGGCTACTCTTCATTACTAAACCAGCTAATAAAACTGATAAAGGAAGGGTTATAAGGCTTATGATGGTTAGCCAAAAGTTAATTGTAAACATCATAACGAGTACACCAACGACAGTTAGTATACTACTAAAAACCTGAGTTATTGTTTGATTTAAACTGCTTCCAATGTTATCTAAGTCGTTTGTTACACGGCTTATTAGGTCACCCGTGCTGTTTGAGTCGTAATAATTAAGTGGCACTCTATCAATTTTTTGCCTAACTTTTTTACGCATTGAATAGACAATTTTTTGACTTGCTCCGCTCATAATAAATCGGCTTATAATGTTAAATACAGAAGACAAAAAATAAAGTGCGCCAGCTGTAAGTAGCACGCTAGCAATAAATGCAAGATCAATTGGTAAACCTATAAAAGTGTTGAATAGTTCCGTAATTGCTTTCTCTGTTATCTTTGGCGTTAAAATTGCTAAAACGACAGAGGCTATTGTTAAAATTA
>JAQVOQ010000059.1 GCA_028702545.1 Clostridia bacterium | reverse complement strand
ATTATCTTTGGATTCTCAAGAACAAGAGATGTCTAGGCTGGCTAAAACCATGGGTCTAGTTATTGTTAAAGTCTTTAGAGAGAGTAAATCTGCTAAAAAGCCTGACAACCGGCCACAATTTAGCGAATTAGTTAAACTAATTAAAAAAGGTCAAATTGACGGCATCATCTGTTGGAAGATTGACCGCATATCTCGTAACCCAATTGATTCAGCAATTATTCAGTGGCTTTTACAGCAAAATCAGCTCAAGATTATTCAAACAATGGACAGACAATATCTGCCCTCAGATAATGCCCTGCTCTACAATGTTGAAAGCGGTATGGCCAATCAATACATTATTGACCTATCTAAGAATGTTAAACGAGGTATTAGAGCCAAATTAGAGCGTGGCCAGTGGCCTCATCTAGCTCCGCTTGGCTATCTCAATAAAGACAGCAAAGTTGTTGTTGACCTTGAACGTGGCAAGTATATCCGCAAAATGTTTGAACTATATAATACTGGACAATATAGCGTTAAGGCCATCTCTGACCAGCTATACACGGAGGGGTTGCGCAGTCGGAGTGGCCGAAAATATTATAAAAGCAAAGTCCACAAAATACTCAATGATCCATTTTATTGCGGCATTATGGAACATGACGGCCAAAAGTATCTGGGCAAACACGAACAGATTATTTCTAAAAAGCTTTTTGATAATGTTCAAGAAGTAATCACTGGCAAGGCTCACACTAAACGCCAAGTCATCCCTTTTGCTTTTCGGGGTATTTTAAGATGTGCTAATTGTGGTTGCCAACTAACTGCAACGCAAAAGAAAGGCAAACACACCTATTATTATTGCACCAACGGCAAGGGAAACTGTGCAGAACACAAAGCCTATATTAATGAGACTGATTTATCCAAAGAATTACAAGGCATTTTTGATAATCTAACCTTTGATGACAAATGCATTGAGCTAGTCTATAGGGCAAAACTAGAGGAAAAAGACCAAACTAACCTTTATCTTAAAGAATCTATCAACAACCTCAAAAATCGCCTCAAGGTGGTAAGCGAACGCCAAGATGCCCTCTTGGACGCTTATTTGGATAAAACAATCTCTCTAGTCCATTATGAGGCCAAAAAGACCCTACTAGATAACGAATCAGTGGAGCTGGAAACAGATTTAAACGAGCTGAACACTAAAAATAACTGCCAAGACCAAAATACTTTGGAACGGATAAGAGATGTGTTTTTAGAGCCTAAAAACATGAGGGAAAAGTTTTTATCACTTAAACCCCCTGCACAAAGAGATATGCTAACAACTTTACTTTGGAACGCCGAAATTGAAAACAAAAAAATCGCTAATATTTCATTCAAACAACCCTATGATGAGCTGTCTAAAATAGAGAATAAAAGCGATTTTTTACAAGTGCGGGGTGTTAGGGACGCTATTCGAACTTTTTTAAGTAAAAATATTTAATATTAGTAAAATTATTTTTTGAACAATAATTCTAATTACACCATGTTTATGCGAATTCGAAAAACCTTGATACCCTGGTTCTAAAATAATATTTTAAATGTTTATTACTATTTTTCCGTGTTATTAAACTATTACCCCCCCCCTCACCTTGACAATAATGAAATTAGCTTGTATTATATGAATAAAGGTTCAGTGCCACCTTTAACGGCACAACTTTTAACAAATATGCAAAAGAAAAAAAAGCAAGATTTGGAAAAAGAGCTTGAACTTGATATGGAAGTTATTTTTAACAAAACAAATTCCAAATCATGTTCCTTATCAGGGCACTAAACAACTCAAACTGAAAAAACTAAGAATCCAGGGGAATCCCCTGGATTCTTAGTTAGAACTTTTATGCATATTAAAACTGCCTGGTTAGTAATAACTAATCAATGCAATTTAAATTGTAGCTATTGTTATATCAAAAAAGATGAAAAAACCATTGAGCTTAAATTAGCTTATAAAATAATTGATAAAATAATAGAAGATCCTTTTTTTAAAGAAAATCATATTGTATTATTTGGAGGAGAACCATTATTAAAAACCGATTTACTAAAAAAAATTGTAGAGTACGGATATAAAAAGGCTAAAATTAAAAATAAAGTTTTAACTTTTAGCGCTTATACAAATGGTACACTTTTAAACAAAAAGAACGTTGAATTATTACACAAACTTCGTATCAGGATTAATATAAGCCTCGATGGAGTAAAAGAAAGTCATGATCAAGACAGACTATTTAAAAATAAAATATCGTCCTTTGGGACAATTACAAATAATTTAGATAATCTTTTTAAAAAATATCCTTATGCGATGGTTCATGCCTGTATAACGCCTAAAAACGTTAAATACCTCTCACAAAACATTGATTTTTTTCACAATATTGGATTTAAAAGAATTTATTTTCATCCTGTTTTTTCATTGTTATGGAAAACTGAAAAATTGAAAATTTTATCATCTGAACTAGACAAGGCTTTTATTCAATACGAAAAACTATTTAAAAAAGAAGACTTAATCTATTTAAATTTACTTGAAGATTACATAAAATCCGCAGAAACAAAAGACGAGCCACTAATACCCTGCCTTGCCGGAATACAAAATTTTGCCTTTTCAACTAGTGGAGAAATATTTCCATGTCATCGCTTTGTCACCCTTGAAGAAGAAAAGGGATTTAAAAAAATAAAAAATAAATATAAGTTAGGTGACATAAACAAAGGTATTACTAATATTAAAGCTTATAATGATTTTATTGATTTAAATTGTGGGCATGATAATAACTGCAAAAAATGCTCGACAAAAAGTATCTGCGGCAGCGGATGCTATTGGGAAAATTTTCATGAAAATAAAAGTTTTTTTAAGAAAAATAAAACCCAGTGTACTATTCACCAAGTAATAAACACTTCCACAAAAAAAATAATTAATAAATTTCCAGAATTATCAAAAGTAAATCTTTCTAAAAAATTTAGTGATCTTAATCTACCTCCTATAAAAGATTGAGCATACTAATATTTTCCAGGATTAAGTCTTATTGATAATAGTTTAATTATATTTTTTTGATCTTTTTCCGCCAAGTAAAACATATTAAAAATAAATATAGCATAATATGGCAATACCTTTCTAAGAGGAAAAAGTAAATTAAGCTCATTGGTTTTTAATCCTGACGATAAAGAGGCGTTTGCTAAAACAAAATTAGCTATAAACTGCTTATTATTGTTACTAAAATATAATTTTTTAGGATTTTTTATTAAATAGAAAGATTTTTTTGATAAGCTAGTTTTTAAAATAGTCGGGACCGAGGTTAAATCAATCTTTTTTATATTACGAATAATCATCAATCTCTGAAAAGCATCCCAAGCTTCCCATGAATCTCCGCAAACACGTAAAAATAAATCAAACACGACAATCATTGCTAATTCCTTTTTATTATTATAGTCGAGTTTTAAATTAGAAATATTTAAAGCTATTTTATTAAAATACTTTTTCGCTAAGCGCCAACCTACATTACCACCAAACTGATAAGTTTCTGGATCAAACGCAACCAATGAAACACTAGTCTCTGAAATATTTTTTACAAGGCTGTTAGCTAAAAGTAAATAATTTCTATTAGTTTTTGTCGATTCTATTTTGAATAGAATTTTTTTATTTTTATTTAAAAAAAACCAATTCTTAATCTTTTTTTCTTTTTTTAAGTCTTCTAAAAAGCTACTAAATAAAAGCACCGTGGCATCAATTTGATTGCTACGACATTTAACAACCAGTTGTAACCAGTCAGAATTAATGAAATAATTTTTTTGTAATGTTGTTTTATTTATCATAAGCATGTCTCTAATTTGCTAAATTAAAATCCACATCATACAAATCGCTAGGATCTCGATAAATAAATACTGGCAAGTGATTTTTATTTTTAAACAATTTATAATTATCTATACTTGTTTCTAATCGCTGACCATATCGCTCATTATTTTTAATACTAAAAATTAAATTCTTACTTTTTAATAGTTTTTCTGCGGATTCGATGTTCTCGTATACACAAAGAATTTTATGAAGCCCTTCGTTCGTTGTATAAAAATAACCCTTTTTTTTGGTCTTGGCTAAACGTTTATTTTTCTCATTATATTGAAGCTGCTTAGTTTTATGAGAGCAATAATTTATAAATAAATTTGCCTTATACTCAGAAAAATATTTAATTAGTTTTAAACAATTTTCTTGGCTTCCATAGACGGGATATTCATAAATTGGTTTTGAGTCATAAATTTTTCTTACACCATCGCTTAAATCTATCTTATAGCCCTTATCTTTAAAAGCCTTTACATTAAAACCGTTAAAAAATAATTCTAATAAATTAATTCCATTAACACCAATGAGATCGAGCTCTTTAATTAAACTTATCATTTCTTTTTTAGCTTCAATCCCTGGTAAAATCGGCATTTCTATCATTACTATAGGTATGTATTTTTTTGAAAGCTCCAAAAGACTTGCGTTAGGTTTTTCACCAGGTTTTATGCTGTAACGTATTTCATCTACATTATTAGCTTTTAATTTTTTTAATACCCCATCATTTACAAAATCGCCATTCGTATATATCCGTTTATACGTTTCTGGGTAATTTTTATTCAAAAATCTTAAAAGATTAAAAACTTGACTCGGAAACAAAAATGGTTCTCCTCCGCTAATTGCGCAAGATAAAAAATTTACTTCTTTTTGACGATCTTTTATATTCTTTTTTAAGTAGTTCAAATCTACTCCTGTTTTATTATTAATAGGGTTATCGGCGGCAAAGCAAAAAAAACAATTACGATTACATTGAGTGGTCATTCTGACGGTGCAACCCAAATCTTTTACGCAATGTCGGCAACCAATTGAAGTTGATTTGTAAAAAATTCTAGAACCATCAGATTCACAATGGACATTATTCTTATTTTTTAACTCACCAATTAGTATATTAAACTTTTTGGTACTGCTATTTTTTAAACCAACATTATTTAAAACATTTAAAACCATCTTTTTGTGTTTGTTATTAATCAAAAAAATTCTTAAAATGTCCGCTTCAAATCTTTGATTATCATTCTTGTCTAACTTATTTATAAGTGATTTTAGTTGTTTAATATTTTTTATTTTTTCTATCATAAATTTAAAAAAGATATTGAATTAGGTAATTATTATGATAGTTCGAAGCATCATCTGTAAACGGTATTGTCTCTTCTAAGTATAAAAACCTATAATCTTTGTATTTCTTTATCTGCAACAAAGAAAAAGGATTATATATATCTATAACTCTAGGGTCTTCTCCGCCACAAACAATA
>JAQVOQ010000009.1 GCA_028702545.1 Clostridia bacterium | reverse complement strand
TTAAAAATTAATTAAGAAGGTAATAATTATTATGATGTGCGGAGAATTAAAAATAGGCTCAAATATTATTTTGGAGGGCAAAATTTATACATTAACTGATTGGCAACATCACACTCAATCACGTGGTGCAGCTTTTATTAGGACTAAAATAAAAAATATTGAAACAGGTCAAGTTTTAGAAAAAAGATTTTCAACTACCGAATATGTAGAAGAAGCAGTTATTGATAGAGTAGAAATGCAATATCTATATAATGATAGCGAACTTTATTATTTTATGAATACAGAAAATTTTGAACAATTAGCGATGAATAAAATAAGTGTAGAACAAGCATTGCCATATTTAACAGAAAATATGTTGGTTACTGTTGATACATGTGGTGATAAAATAATATCAGTAACACCACCGCTGTTTGTTATTTTAAATATTGTGGAGTGTGAACCCGGCGTGCAAGGTGATTCTTCAAAAGCGGGAACAAAGCCTGCAACGCTGGAAACTGGTCTTATTGTAAGAGTGCCACTATTTGTAAACAATGGCGATAATATTAAAATAGATACGAGAACAGGCGACTATGTAGAAAGAGCATAATTTTAACAAATTACCTAATAAACGACAAAAAACCTATTTTTTACCATAAAATGGGTTTTTTTATGTCAAGTTTTATTATTACTAAAAAATAATATGTTATTACTAAAAAATAATATGTTATAATTATAAATAATATATTTTATTTTTAGCAAAATATAGTATAGATTATTTTTTAAAAAGCAAGGAGGCGGCAATGGAAAATTTTTTTACTTTTAACTTATTAAACTTCTTTTCATTAACAATACTGCTTCTTTTATTTGTTCATGCAATCTATTATTTTAAAAGTGACTAGGAAATTATTTGGAAAAAAGTTTTAGTAGTTGCTGTAGTTTCGCA
This sequence comes from Clostridia bacterium, assembly GCA_028702545.1. Taxonomy (GTDB): domain Bacteria; phylum Bacillota; class Clostridia; order Christensenellales; family UBA1242; genus STF1-184. The sequence continues at coordinate 20,043 of JAQVOQ010000009.1, read as the reverse complement.
AACCCTAGATATATTATGTTGGTATATCTCTACTTTTAGTGGCAGTTTAGCAATAACACTTTCTTATATTTTAAATATATTATTGTTTGCCTCAGCTACATTGTTAGCAGCTAAGCTTGCATTATTTTTTGAGAGTGTAATTTCATATCGTACAAAACGCTACAAAAGTTATAAAAGTTTTTTTAACTATTTAGTTTTACTTAATTTTGTGCTTTTATGTCTGAATATACCATTTGGATTTTTTTTCAGTATTGATGTAAACAATGTTTACACTAGAGAAAGTTTATATCATATAATGACGATATTAATGCTTTTGCCACTTATTATAATTTCAATTAAAATTATATTTAAATATTTTAAAAATTTTAATCAAATTCTAAAAGATAATAAAACATTAATAATATTTATTACTATAAATCTTGTTGTAATAGGAGCCTTGATATTTATACAAGGTAATCAAGATGTTAAAGTAACAGCCATATATCCATTTATAACAATATCAATAATATTCTTACATTTACTATTAACAAGCAAGGCTATGAACACGGACTATTTAACCCTTATTCAAAACAGAATGGGATTAAACTCATATTTTTCACAGCTTCCTAAAACATTAAACCATTACCTAGCAATATTATTTTTTGATTTAGATAAATTAAAGACAATAAATGACGCTTATGGAGACAAAGAAGGAGATATTGCATTAAAAGAGTTTGCTAAAATTTTAATTAATGAAACAAAAAATAAGGATGTTGTAGCAAGGGTAGGTGGAGATGAATTTATTATTGTTTTAATTGTCAATAATTTAGAAGAAATTGATATTATGATTAAATCTATCATTAAAGAAGCTAATGATTATAATAGCAAAAGTCAAAAAATAAAAATAGAATTTAGTTATGGTACGAGCATAAGTGAACCTAATACACCGTTTAATATAGATGAGTTGATAGAGATAGCGGATAAAAGAATGTATGAACAAAAACAAACAAAAAATAATGCTAAAGTATAGCATTATTTTTTTAATCGTTTTAATACTTAGTTTATAGAAAAATAAGTTTTTAAATTACTTACTTAACTGATAAAAAGCATTGATGCTAGCAAAAGATATTTTTTCGCCCAATTCTTTTTCAATTTTTAAAAGCCTGTTGTATTTTGCAACTCTCTCGCTTCTGCTAATTGAACCTGTTTTAATTTGTGTTGAACCCGTAGCCACTGCTAAGTCTGCGATAAAAGTATCCTCAGTTTCGCCAGAACGGTGTGAAATAACAGTTGTAAACCCCGCTTGATGCGCGAGTTTTATCGTATTTAAAGTTTCAGTAAGTGAGCCTATTTGGTTTAGTTTAATCAAAATTGAGTTAGCTTGCTTTTGCTCTATGCCGTCATTTAATCTAAAAGCATTAGTAACAAATAAGTCATCTCCAACTATTTGAATATTTTTGCCTATTTTTTTAGTTAACTTGCTCCACGCCTCATAATCGTTTTCGTCCAGTGGGTCCTCAAGTGAAATTATAGGATATTTTTTAGTCAAATTTACCCAGTAGTCAATTAACTCATTAGAAGTATACGCAGTTTTTTGTTTAGGTAGTAAATAACCCTTACCCTCTTTCCATTCACTAGCTGCTGCATCAAGGGCAAGTTTAATTTGAGTTTTGGTGTTATAGCCGGCTTTTTTAATCGCCTCTAATATGTAATCTAGTGCTTCTTCAGTACTTGCTAAGTTCGGAGCAAATCCGCCCTCATCGCCGACTGCAACACTAGAGCCGTTTGCTTTCAATAAACCTTTTAAACTGTTAAAAATTTCAGCACACCAGCGAATACCTTCGCTAAAAGTTGAGGCGCCAACAGGCATTATCATAAACTCTTGAATGTCTATATTATTGCTTGCATGTGTTCCACCGTTTAATATGTTGCACATTGGCGTTGGCAAAATAAGTTTTGAGCCGGATAATGAATTTAAGTAGCCATATATAGTTAATTTTTTAGCACTTGCTACGGCTTTAGCACAAGCGATTGATACTGCAAGTATTGCATTTGCACCTAAACTTGTTTTATTAGGTGTGGCGTCTAAATTTATCATCAACTCATCAATTTTTTGTTGCTCGTCAGCTCTTTTATTTAGTAAAAGCTCTTTAATTAAAGTGTTTACATTACTAACAGCTATTAAAACACCTTTACCAAAATAGCGGTTTTTATCGTTATCTCTAAGTTCGTGTGCCTCATATTGACCTGTGCTAGCCCCACTAGGAATAGCCGCTACGCCAACAGCACCACTTTTTAAGGTTACAGTAGCCTCAATAGTAGGAATGCCACGAGAATCTAAAATTTCCCTTGCTTCAATGTTTTTAATCGTATATTTTGACATAATTCAAACCTCTTTTATTTTTTTATTTCATATCTACTTATTATAACAAATAAAACGAAAATTAAAAAATAAAAAAGATATCTCAAAACTACAAAAAAGGTAAATTTAACAAGAGTAAGGGCATAAGCTTTGTTTTTTTGATTTAATTGTGTTGAAAAAAAATTATAATTATGTTATATTTTAGTTGTTCTAATAAGCGAGTACAAAATATTTTTTGTTAAAATAAAAAATTTTAAAATTTTTCCTTTTAAAGGTTGATAAATCTTTATACATTTTGTTATGCTTTAGATATAAAGGAGTTTTTTTTGAACACAGTTTTTGAAATTAAAAATTTACAAGTATTAGTTTACGATAAGCAAATATTAAAAGGTGTAAACCTTAAAATTAACGGCGGCGAGATACATGTTATTATGGGACCTAATGGAGCGGGCAAAAGCACGCTTGCTTCTGCTATTATGGGAAATCCTAAATATGAAGTTAATGGCGGAGAAGTTTTGTTAAACGAACAAAATTTGTTGAGCCTTGAAGTAGACGAGCGAGCAAGAGCGGGCGTTTTTTTGGCTATGCAATATCCTGCTGAGGTATCGGGAGTTACAAATTCTAATTTTATTAGAAGCGCAGTAAATGCAACAAGAGAAAAAAAACTTACAATAAGCGAGTTTTTTAGAGAGTTATCACAAGCGGTAAATATCTTAGAGATGCGAAAAGATTTGCCGTATAGATATTTAAACGATGGTTTTTCAGGTGGCGAAAAAAAGAGAAATGAAATTTTGCAAATGCTTATGATAAAACCTAAAATTGCTATTTTAGATGAAATAGATTCAGGGCTTGATATTGACGCTTTGAAAATAGTAGGCGAAGCATTAAACAAAGCACAAAACGAAAATTTAGGCATTTTAATAATTACGCATTATCAAAGAATATTGGAATATATTAAACCACACTTTGTGCATATTATGTCGGAAGGCAAAATTATAAAGAGTGGCGGAATAGAGTTAATAGAAACCATTGAGCGCGAAGGCTATAAATTTGTTGAAGAAGCTGCTAAAGCAAAACAGTCAAACGGCAAGGCGTAGCTTATGGAACAAGTAAAACAATTAAATGAGCAAGAGCAAATGCTTAAAGCTTTGCCTTATCCTAGTTTTTTGGCTTATAAATTTAAGGTAGAAGATTTTTGTTACAAAAAACAAGTGTCAGTTAATAACGAGCAAACATTAATTCAGTATTTAATAAAAAAACACAACAAACCAAATACAATTGTTTTGTTTAATGGTCGCGTTGTGCTTAATAATTTAGAAAAAGTTAAAGTTAACAATAATGCTATACCTAATGTTATTAATACAAAGTTTGATTTTTTAAACAAAGAACACTTAAACAGCAGTTTAAAAATAGAGTTTTTAGAAAGTATAGAAGATGAGATAAAAATTATAATAGGTGGAAGTGCTGATTTATATCATTATTCAGAGTATTATTTAGAAGATAATTGCAAAATTAAAATTACAGAGCAATTTGACCTAACGAGTAGAGTAAAATTAAATTACAATAACAAAATACAACTAAAACAAAGCGCTAATTTGCAAATGCTTTTAGTTGAAACATTAAAAAACAAAAAAAGTAATGTTGTTAATTTTAATATTGACTTAAATAAAAAAGCCGAGCTTAACTTTAATTTAATTAATTTAAACAACGCAAATGTAGTCAATACTTTAAGTTCTAACCTAAAAGGCGAGCAAGCCTCAGTAAAAATAAATACTATTAATTTTGCAAATGAGTATTTTAAACTTGCAAACTTGATAAGGCTAGAACATTTAGCAAAAGAAACAAATAGCCAAATAAATAATTTTGGAGTAGTTAATAATGAGGGCGAACTCATAATAGATGGAGTAAACATAATTGAGCAAGGTTTTAGCAAGAGTCAAGCGAGCCAAAAAACAAAAATCATTAATTTAACTGATGCGTCAAAGTCAACTGCTAATCCCCAACTAATAATTAAAGAGCATGATGTTTTAGCAAGTCACTCAGCGGCTGTTGGAGTAATTGATAGTGAACAATTATATTACCTTATGAGCAGAGGTCTTACTAAAAGACAAGCGACTGAGTTAATTATAATGTCTAACATTGAAGATGTTATTAAATTTGTAAGCGACAAAAAATTATTAAACGAAATATTAAAAATAATTAAAAATAAAGTAGCATAAGAGTGAGCAAAATGAACAAAAAAAACATAAGAGCAAATTATAAATTTTTTAAGGCAAACAAAGGCGTTGTCTATTTTGACAACAACTCTTCAAGCCTAAAACCAAATTGTGTAATTGATACGGTTAATCATTACAATGCTTATGTTTCAACAAATGCTGGCCGGGTTGTTTATAAACTAGGTTACATTGCAACAAAAGCAGTAGAGGACGCGAGAATAAATGTTGCTAAATTTATTAATGCAGAAGAGCGTGAAATAGTCTTTACTAAAAATGCAACGGAAGCATTAAATTTAATAGTTTACAGTTATGCTTTTAATAATTTAAAAGGGGGAGATGAAGTTGTTGTAAGCGTACTTGAACATCATTCATTATTGTTACCGCTATTTGAGGCTTGTAAAAAAACAGGTGCAAAATTAACTTATGTTAAATTAAACAAAGAGCATAAAATCACTATTCAAAACTTTAAAGACGCACTTAGCGATAAAACAAAAATAGTTGCTCTAACACATATATCAAATGTTACAGGAGCACAAATACCGGCAAAAGAACTTATTAAACTAAGCCACGATGTAGGGGCAGTAGTTATTTTGGATTCAGCGCAAGCTGTGCCACATATTTTGATTGATGTTAAAGACTTAGACTGCGACTTTTTAGCATTCTCAGGTTATAAATTAGGTGCTCCAACAGGAGTTGGCGCTCTATACGGTAAATATGAATTATTAAACGCAATGCCTCCATTTATATTAGGCGGCGGAATGGTATTAGACTCTTGCAGTAAAGAGGTTGAATATAAAGAAGCGCCGCAAAAATTTGAAGCGGGCACTCAGCCAGTTTCAGCAATTTTAGGATTAAATACTGCAATAAACTTTTATAGAGAACTAGGTTTTGACTATATTGTGTCTAAGGATAAAAAATTATATAATTATTTAGTTAACGCTTTAAGTCAAATTGAAGATGTTGAAATTTATAATAAAAATGCCGACATAGCGACAGTTGTTTTTAATGTTAAAGCTGTGCACGCTCACGACGCGGCAACCGCTTATGATATGTATGATATTTGTGTGAGAGCTGGGCATAATTGTGTACAACCTTTTATAGAATACTTAGGGCAATCATCTTTGTTAAGAGCTTCACTATGCTTTTATAACACGACAAAAGAAATTGATAAGTTTATATCCGCTACAAAAAAAATAATAGCGTATTTTAAAAATTTTTAAATAAATAAAAAATAAAAAAGGAGGTAGTTTGATTTTGGATATTAAAGAAAACAGCTTATATAGGCAAATAATAATGGAACATTATAAAAATCCACAAAACGCTTATTTGGTGGAAGACTTAAAAAAATATAGTATAAAAAATCCAACTTGTGGCGATAGTGTTATCGTGCAAGTTGACATTCAAGACGGAGTTATAAAAAACATATATCAAAAAAGCATTGGTTGCTCAATATCAACATCTTCTACTTCAATTATGAGTGAGTTATTAAAAAACAAATCAACAAAAGAAGCAAAAAATATTATTATAAACTATGTAAAAATGGTTAAGGGCGACGCTTATGATAAGTCGGTAGATTTGGGCGAAGCGATAGCATACTCAGGTATTGCTGATTATCCTGCTAGGTTTAAATGTGCGACGGTTTCGTTTGAAGGCGTGCTAAAAGCCATTGAAGATTATGAGATAAAAAACAAAAAATAGATTTAAAGCTTTTATGCTGGTAAGCATAAAATTAATATATAAAAGGAGTTAAGATTGGACGAAAAAAATTTTAACGATGCAAAAAATATAGTGGGTGATTACAAATTTGGTTTTTCAACAAAGACCAATAGCGTTTTTAAAGCAGTTAAAGGTCTAAGCGAGCAAATTGTAAGACAAATTTCTGAAATTAAGGGCGAGCCTAAGTGGATGCTTGATGTTAGATTAAAAGCGTATGAAGCTTTTGTAAACATAAAAAATCCAATATGGGGACCTGATTTGTCACACATTAATTTTGACGATTATTCTTATTACATAAAGAGCACAAACAAAGTGGCTTCTACTTGGAAAGATGTGCCGCAGGAAATTAAAGACACTTTTGACAAAATAGGAATACCAAAAGCTGAACAACATTTTTTGGCTGGCGTTACTACTCAGTTTGAGTCTGAGGCAGTTTATCATAGCGCTATAAAAGAAGTTGAAGAAGCGGGAGTAATTTTTACCGATACCGATACAGCTTTAAAAAAATATCCAGACCTATTAAAAAAATATTTTACAAAACTAGTTCCGTTTACTGATAATAAATATGCAGCACTTAACACGGCAGTTTGGAGCGGAGGTTCGTTTATTTATGTGCCAGCAGGTGTAACTCTAAAAAAACCATTGCAGAGTTATTTTAGAATTAACAGTGAGCGCATGGGTCAGTTTGAGCGCACGATTATAATAGTTGAAGATGATGCAAGTATAAATTATGTTGAAGGGTGCACAGCACCGCTTTATACCAACGACTCTTTGCACGCAGCAGTCGTGGAAATTTTTATAGGCAAAAGAGCAAAATGCAGATATTCCACTATTCAAAATTGGTCTACAAATGTGCTTAACTTAGTTACAAAAAGAGCAATTGTAGATGAATATTCGCAAATGGAATGGATAGATGGCAACATTGGTAGTGGTCTTAATATGAAATACCCTAGTTGCATTTTAAAGGGCAAATATGCAAAAGGTACAACGATATCTATTGCTGTTGCATCAAAAAATCAAATGCAAGACGCTGGTGCTAAAATGATTCACCTAGCACCAAACACAACTAGCAACATAATATCAAAATCTATTTGCCATATGGGCGGTAAGGTTAATTATAGAGGACTTGTTAAAATAAGTGAAAAAGCACTTAATTCAAAGTCACACATAGAGTGCGACACATTAATTTTAGATAGTTTAAGTTCAAGCGATACAATACCAGTAAACATTGTAAACAATGGTAATGCAATAATAGAGCACGAGGCGACCACAAGCAAAGTTAATGAAGAACAACTATTTTATTTAATGAGCAGAGGTTTAACTAAAGAAGAAGCGACAGAGATGATACTAATGGGCTTTATTGAGCCATTCTCACGCGAGTTACCTATGGAATATGCTGTTGAGTTAAACAAACTATTAAAGCTAAGCATGGAAGGAAGTATAGGATAGAATTGGCGTAATACCATTTTTATAAACGCGGGTACGCAAAATGTACTTGTGTTTTTTTAAAAGCTTTAAAAATTGGCTTAAATATCTTTTTACAGTATATTTTATTTTACGACAACAAATTTAATTGACTTTATTTTTTTTATTCTTTAAACTAAAAGAGAATATAAAATCGCTTTTGGAGTTATTATGCAATATAAAAAAGAAGAAATACGACAAAACATATTAAACTGTGCTATGGCGGAGTTTAAGGAAGAGGGCTATTTAAAGGCGAGCATATTAAAAATTGCTAAAAAAGCTAAAGTTTCTGTGGGTAATTTATATCGTTACTTTAAAAGTAAACAAGATTTATTTGAACAAATTGTAAAAAATACTGTTGAAGAATTACCTGAGGTAATAAAAAAAATTTACGAATCACAAATGCAAGAAAATCGCAATTTAAAAAAAATTGCTGATAATATAGCTGAACACATTATGCGATTAAATGAAAAGTATGGTAAACAAATACTTATTCTAATAGATAAAAGTAGTGGCTCAAAATACGAAAACTACTATAATAAATTTTTAACTTATGTAGTAAATTTATTTGAAATTGGGTTATATAAAGAACAAAATGCTAAAAATCATTTAATGGCACAAATTATAGCCAGTGGCTTTTTAAACGGAGTATTTACTATTTTACGGGAAGTAAAACCGCAAGAAATGGAACAAGAAATTAAAAGATTGTCACTTTATTATTTTTATCAATCCGAAACAAGATTATAAAAGCCAAGGAATAAATAAAAAATCTATGCTTATGAAAAATACCAAAAAATAATTGTATTTTTTTAGTAACAAAAGCGAATTTTCTTTCGCTTTTAAATAAAAAAGGAGTTTTGTTTATGAAAAAAATAGCACATTTTATTGTTAAATTTAGGCTACTATTTATAATTGTATTTTTAGCACTTGCTATATTAGGCACATTTTTAATGCAAAATGTAGAAGTAAACTATAATAGTGCCTCTTATTTACCTAACACTGCTGAAACAACAGAAGGCATTGAAATTATGAAAGATGAATTTGGCGAGTTTGGTAGTGTAAAAGTAATGGTAAAAAATTTATCGGTTTCTGATGCACTTACATTTAAGACCGAAATAGAAAATGTTGAAAATGTTACAAGTGTTATTTGGTTAGATGATATTTTAAGCGTATATATAAGTGCATTACAAAGCCAATATACCGCATATTATTTTGGTGTAACAGGTCAAACATTAACACTATCAGAAAGCAATGCAATTGATTATCTTACTCATTTATTTTTACTATTACCTGAAACAATAGAAGAGTTTGATATTAACACAATCTTATTAGATGACAGGTTACAAACCGATGCTGGATATGTAAGTTTTATTAATTTTTTGTCTAGTACAGGAGCCTTAAGCACCGAAAATCTTGCTACGTTTTTACAATTTAAAGGGCAGTTAAATGCTTTTTATAAAGAAGAAAATGCATTATATCAAGTTGCATTTTTAGGAAATGATTATGATGAAACTACAATAGAAGCTATTAATCAAATAAAAAATTTATCTTTATCTACTTATTTAAGCGGAAATTCATTTTTAACTTATAACAATATAAAAGTAATTAATGAAGAAACAACAAAAGCTTTAATTATTGCATTAATTATTATATTTGTCTTGCTTTTGGTTACTTCTACCTCTTATTTTGAGCCGATAATTTTCTTAATTATTATTGGTGTAGGTGTACTTATTAATATGGGCACAAATGTACTTTTAGGTGACATTTCATATTTAACAGAGAGCGTTGCAAGCATTTTACAATTAGCGCTTACTATGGATTATTCTATTTTCTTATTACACTCTTTTAAAAAAGAAAAGCAAAAAGGGCTACCTTCAAGTGAGGCCATGGAAAATGCGCTTGTAAAAACATTTTCGCCAATTTCGGCCAGTTCGTTTACTACGATTGCAAGTTTTGTAGCATTAATGTTTATGAGTTATACTATTGGTTTTGATATTGGTATTGTACTTGGAAAAGGTGTACTTATTAGTTTAATTTGTGTATTTTTCTTAATGCCGGGGCTTATAGTTTATACAAATAAATTAATAGAAAAAACTAAACATAAATCTTTTGATTTTTCTTTTAAAAAATTTAGTAAATTTTTAATTAAGAGCCGTTTTGTTTTACCAGTTATTTTACTTCTTATCATTATTCCATCTATCATATTTTCATATCAAAATAATTTTGTGTATGGTGGCGAGGCAAGTTCTGGTAGTGCAGGCAGTATTTATATGAACGATAAATTAGAAGTGCAAACAATTTTTTCAAATCAAAACCAACTTGTTATTTTATTAAATAAAGAAAACGCTGAGCAGGAACTTAGCATTAGCGGAGCAATGCTAAATTTGGAGGGAGTATCTAGCGTACAATCAAAATCCTTAATAGAAGCAAATGGACTAAGCATTTATTTACCTGAGTTTTTTACTATGCAGTTTAATGGGCAAAATTATGACCGCATTATTCTTAATTTAAGTGTAGCCGAAGAAGGCAAACAAACAGAACTATTATTAGACAACATTCGCTCTACAATTACAACTATTTTGGGTAGTGATGCAGAATATTATTTAGTAGGTGCTTCTTCTGCAACATTAGAAATTAGAGATTATATTGAAAAGGATTATACAATCGTTACACTAGTTTCTATTTTACTTGTTGCAATAATATTATTTATTACATTCCGCTCTATTTTAATTCCTATTATTTTAATTTTTGTTATTCAAAGTTCGGTTTGGATTAATATGGCAATACCTTATTTTATGGGCGATTCTATGATTTTTATAGGCTATCTTATCGTAACAGCTATTCAACTTGGTGCAACTATTGACTTTGCTATTTTACTAACCAATCATTATATAGAAAACCGAAAGACTACCGATAAATTTACTGCAATTCAAATGGCGTTATCAAGTTCTAGTAGGGCAATTATTACCTCGGCAAGTATATTGTGTTTTGCTGGATTTTCTGTAGGAATTGTATCTACGATGGCATCAGTTTCTATATTTGGAACCACGATAGGTAGGGGTGCAATTTGTTCATTTATATTAGTACTCACATTACTACCACAACTACTACTTTTATTAGATAAATGGATTATTAAAAAGCCTAAAGAAGTTACTATAAAAAACAATAAACACTAAAATACGTTTATTGTTTTAATATTTTATTTTTCTTACGGCTATGATTTTTACATTATCTAACCACCCTTTATTTATAATAAAACAGTAGCACTTTAAGCGTATTATATCAATATCTATTTTAATAAATAGCAACGAAAGGACTTATTGAACAAAAATTCTAAAAAACATTTTCGTGAAAAATGTTTATTGACAAAAAGAAATAAGAGTGATATGTTATTTATAATAAATTATGTGTGGAGAGTAAACTATGAATTTTTCAAAACAGGCTGACGAAAAAATCGACAAAGAACAAATATATCAAATGATAAATAGGCAAAGACAGTTAAAAAAAAGACGTGCTTTGTCTATGTCGGCAATACATGCTGGAGAGGTTCTTTTACTAGGAGGGGCTCTTTCTTTTCCTATTGGAGGCTGGTTTTTGGTGGTGACGCTTTTAGGATTAGGTGGAATTATTTTTGGAACAGGATATTTATCTGATAAAAAAATTGTCAATGAATATAAGGAACTAGATAATAAAATTATAAATGCTGAAGAAAATTTAGTTGAACAAAATTCTAAAATTTTACAAAAAGAAGAAGATACTACAAGAGAAACAATACATCAATCAAAGACTAAAATCAAAAATAAAACAACTGAAACAGAAGTTGTAATAGATGAAACAAAAGAAATATAAAAAAACAAATTTTTAAAAACCGTTTATCAAAACGGTTTTTTGTATTATATCCTAATTTTTTTTAATATTATTTACAAATTTTTTGCATTTTTTTTGCGCAAAAATAAAAGTATTAATATATTAAAACCCTTCAAAATAGCTGTAATAAGTTGACAAAAGCTCATTTTATGGCTATTATTAATATGATATGAAAAAGTCAAAGCTAGGGTGACCTAGTGACGGAAAACTATAGGGTCTTAATTTAAGATAGCCAGTTGCCATATAATTTTAAGTGTTCTTTATTTTTAGGAAGAACTTTTTTAGGTAAATATTGCATTTACAATACTTATTTAGAAGGGTCATTGATAAAAATTAGAAGAACACGCTAAAAATTTTGAAGTAGAAAAAGTAAAAAAGTTCTACTCATTAAAGGATGGCAATGTGAGAAAAAGAATCGTTAAGTTTTTGTTATATACAGCAATGCTTATTTTTTGCGTAAACACTTTTTCAGCGTTTACCGCATATGGCTTTTTTGATCATTTATCTGCAAATAAAAGTGATATTAATTTAAGTATAGGAGAAGGTTTTTGGGATAATAGTTATATTTTTGCAGAGTTAGATCCTCAAAATTATAACACTACTGGAATTTGGAACGTTAATACCGAAGGCTTTATTTCTAATAATGGTAATATATATTTTAATAATCGCAAATCAGAATATTTAATAACTAGCACAGCAATTTTAAGCGGAGATAGCATTACACATGGTGCTTATCGCATTTATTTTGAATCAACACTAAATGAGAATAACCTAATTGATGGTTATGCTCTTGTTTTTGATAATATTAATTCTAATGTAAAAATTGTTGAAATAGTAAATGGAAATGTTTCATCATCTTTGCTTACTTATAACAATTCCACAAATGCTTTTTTGCCATTAAATACAAGCAGTATAGAGTGGAGACAAAATCACGAAATAGTAATTGAAATATGTGAAAGTCCTACTAGTGGCTTTAAATATTTAAATGTTTGGATTGATAACAATAAGCTTGTTACCGATTATCTTGTTGATTCAGTTGAAAACACAATCAATAATATAACTGGATATTTTTCTCATCCTCTTCAAACCACATTTATAACACTAGATATAGTAGATTACAACTCAAATATATTCACTATTACTTTTAATTCAGATGGAGGAAGTAATGTTAATTCTATAAGGCAGGAAAGTGGAACTGCAATTAGTCAACCAGCTAATCCAACAAAAGAAGGATATACTTTTGACTGTTGGACTTTAAATGGCAATACATATACATTTACAACAATGCCCGCTGCTAATATAACCTTAATTGCTAGTTGGCAAGTAAATCAATATACAATTGCATTTAATAGCAACGGCGGAAGTACAGTTAGCCCTATAACGCAGGACTTCGGCACAAGTGTAAGCGAACCAACACCTACAAGAACAGGTCATACCTTTAATGGTTGGTACAGCGATGCTGGACTAACCAATTCATATACATTTACAACAATGCCATCACAAAATATAACTGTATATGCAAAATGGACGATAAACTCTTACACTATTACTTTTGATAGTGCTGGCGGAAGCGCAGTAGCACCTATAACACAAAATTATGGCACAAGTGTAAGTCAACCTACTAATCCAGCAAAAGCAGGATACTCATTTGACAAGTGGATTTTAAATAGTAATCCATATATATTTACAATAATGCCATCTCAAAATATTACATTAGTTGCTACTTGGATAGAACTAGCTGCTACTGAATATACAATTATATTTGATTCTAATGGCGGAAGTGTTGTTACTTCAATTGTAGAAGAAGAAGGAAATTTGATATCAGCACCAACAGCGCCAACAAGAACAGGTTATACTTTTAATAATTGGTTCAGTGATGCTAGTTTAACCACTCTATATGTGTTTGATATAATGCCATCACAAAATATGACTTTATATGCTAAGTGGACGATAAACTCTTATACTATTAGCTTTAATAGCAATGGTGGAAGTGCAGTTAACGCTTTAACACAAAATTATGCAACAACTGTAAGTGCACCAACTAATCCAACAAAAGTAGGATATTTATTTACTTATTGGACACTTGGTGGTAACGTGTACAGCTTTACAACAATGCCTGCTCAAAACATAACACTACTAGCTGTTTGGACAGAGTTAGTTGCGAGTGAGTATACAATAACCTTTAATAGTAATGGCGGAAGTGTGGTTGCTTCAATTGTAGAAGAAGAAGGAAGTTTAGTGTCAGCACCAACTGCGCCTACAAGAATAGGTTATACCTTTAATGGTTGGTATGCTGACGTAGGACTTACAACTCTATATGTATTTAATTTAATGCCTAGTGAAGACATAACTTTATATGCTAAATGGACAATAAGTCAATACACTATTACTTTTGTAACTAACGGTGGCAGTGCAATATCACCTGTAACACAAAATTATGGCACAATTATAACAGCTCCAGTTAATCCAATTAAAACAGGAAATTTATTCTCAGGTTGCTATTCTAATTCTAAACTTAAAAATGAATTTATCTTTGGTGGGGCGTTAGAGAGTAGCTTTACCTTATATGCCGACTGGGGAACAACTAATTTAACTTACCAACTTATAGGTGGTATAGGCTATAGAGTTGTGTCTGGAGACCCTACATTAACGACTATTCAAATACCTCAAAAATACTTAGGTATTCCAGTTGTTGAAATAGGTGCAAGTGCATTTATTAACTATACCTTATTACAATATATAAACATTCCTTATAGTGTTACCACAATTGGAACATCTGCGTTTGAAAGATGTACCGCTTTACGACAAATATATATACCTATAAATGTAATTAGTATTGGCGCTGATGTATTTAAACAATCCCGCGCTGCTACAATTAGAGTGGAGGCTACTTCAAAACCTCTTGGCTGGAATGCTGATTGGAGTAAAAATGGTGGAACAGTTATTTGGGGAGTATCGGATAATTAAAGGTTAAGCAATATTTAGTTTGATATTGCTATGATAAAAAACAAACAAGAGTTATTAATTAACTCTTGTGTGCAAAAAAAATGAAAAAACCGTTTCCACAAACGGTTTTTTCTGGTGCACCCTGAGGGATTCGAACCCCTGGCCTTTGCGTCCGTAGTGGTTACTTTTGAAGATTTTTGAGTGTTTTAAGATGCCATTTTATATCATATTTTTATAAGCTAAAAATCTTTACAAGTCAATGTTTATAAGGATTGTAGAAAATTAGGTATTTTTGAGTAATTAAAAAATACTAAAAAACATAAAACAGCAAAAAATGACACGTTCCGCATTTTTCGTGCATTTTTCGTGCATTTTATCTTGATTAAATCGATAAAAAATTTATAAACTGTTTGACACAAAAATTTTACTATTGAAAAAAGCGATGCTAATATGTTTAAAAAGTTTAGGAAAGTGTATTTTAAACTTTTTTACTTTATAAATGGATTTACTAATTAATAAAAGAGGTGTTATAATATGGGTGGTGGCGGAGTACCAAGTGGTGGAGTATATAGAACTGATGCGAGCAGTTTAAAAAAGCAATGGAAACCAAATTCTATAGTTCATAGATATCGAAATGGAAAAAAAGTTCAAAGTAGATGGTATGGTCCAGATGGAAAAGCTATAAGGAATAGAGATTATAAACACGGTGGCAAAAATTTATTTTTTCCACATGATCATCAATGGAATTGGCAGAATACTTTTCCAAGAGGACAAGAGCACTTGATACCAGATTATATAAATTATAGAGAGGAATAAAGAATGGGAAAGATTAAAAAAGATATAATTAAAAAATGTGATGTATGTGGACAAATTGTTTTAGTTGACCAATATGGTAGTGGAGATTGTGAGCATTGTGGCTGGGATCAAACTGGAAGTGATTTGGAAAAAAAATATAAAGTAGGCTATACAAACTTGGTTCCATTATCAAAAGCAAAACAATTGTATAAAGAGGGCAAGCCATTCTTACCAAATTTTGAAGAATTTATAAATAATTTAATATTCTATGGTGAAATGCAGTTTGATTATTTAGGTAAAAAATATATTGTTATTCGATATACGGATTATCTTGAAATTGAATTTTATGAAGATAGTCTTTCAAGTGAAATATATAAATTTAAATCATATGATGAATTTAGAACAAAAGCAAATATAGATGGTAAACTTTTAAAAGACATTTGGCATGATGTAGAGAACGCTGACTTTTTAGATTAAAGAGGAAAAAAATATGAAAAAGAAGAATCCTTATGATGCAAATATAATTGAAAAGTGTGATGTATGTGGGCAAATTGTTTTGGTAGATGAATTTGGAAATGGAGATTGTGAACATTGCGGATGGAATCAAAACAACATAAATATAGAAAATCCAGATATAGTTACATATCCAAATACTATATCATTGAATAAAGCAAAGTTTCTATATAAACAAAAAAAACCTCTTATACCATCATTTGAAGACTTTGTTGATGGATTATTTATGTATAGCGAAATGCGTTTTGAGTATATAGGTAAACGATTTGGTGTTATTTTATATAAAAAAGATAAAATTGAGTTGTTTGAAAATCAAAAAATTAATAGCTCAAAATTTTATAAATCTCGTGAAGATTTTATGAGTAATGCAAACATAGAGGAAAAACTATTAAAAGATATTTGGAAAGATGTTAAAAATGCAGACTTTATGCAATGTGGTTAACATATAAAAGAAATAACAATAAAGCTATGAGTGAATAACTTAATAGCTTTTTTAATAAGGAGAAAAAAATGGAAATAGAATTAACAGAATATGAAAAGAATAAAAAACAACACAAATTAGAACTAGTAAGAAATAACTTTAAAACAATGGGGAAATATGATATTCCAATTATAAAAAAGCAAAATATAGACTTAGAAAAAATTGAGTTTTTGAGTTATGTGGACTCTAAAAATAATGATGATAAAAATAAAGATAAAACAATTCACTTTTTTACTTACGATTGGTTATTTGATAAGGTGTATGATAAAGCATATATAGAAAGTGAAAAATTAAAGCAATATTATTCCGTACTTTCGCCTGATTATAGTATATTTACCGATATGCCACTTGCTCTTCAAATAAATAGTGTATTTAAAAATAGGTGGTGTGGTGCCTACTTTCAAGGTTTAGGAATAAAAGTTATTCCAACAATTAGTTGGGGAGACGAACGAAGTTTCGAATTTTGTTTTGACGGAGTAGAAGAGGGCTCTGTGATTGCAGTTTGTACTTATTATAGAGAAAATGCAAAAGAAGAGTTTATGCTAGGTTATAATAAAATGTTAGAGGCAATTAAACCAAGTGCAGTAATTTGCTATGATGAACCTTTTCCTGAAATGAAGGGCAATATAAAATCATTTCTACCAACAACTTATGAATGGACGAAAGAATTAAGTTGGCAAGAATACGCACAATTTCAATTTGAAAAACAAAATAAAAATGTTGTTAGTTAAATAAAAGATAAGGGTGGTTTTATTCCACTCTTTTTTATAATATAGCTAAAATTACAATTTTTCATAAAAAATAATTTAAATTTATTTTAGCAAGCTATTAGTACTGTATAGAGATATTTTGTGTTAATTATATTAATCAAGCTTGAAATTTTAAGGCATTTTTACTATTGAAGTTAATAATTCGGTAGCAGAAAGGTTAAAAGATTTTTACTATGAAGAAAAAGAAGTATTAAAGAAATTAAGCCAAAAAGAAATTTGGTTAAAGTTACTTTGTAAAGCTTTGAAAAAACTAAGTAAGGAAGAATGATTTATTATTAAAAAAATATTTTGGCAAAATTATAAAAAAATTGAGATATCAAGGAAATATAATATACTACCAAGCCTAGCAAGTTTAGATATAAACATAAAAGATGTCATACAAGATAAATTTTTCTTTGCATTTTTCTTGCAAAAAAGCACTAAAAAACACTACGCGATAACACCTGATTTTACTGACTGTTTTGCACTTTTTTGTGCTGAATTTGTGACAAATTTGTAGCTGGAGGGTATTTTGCACCATATTTGACTTTAAAATTTTAGCCTTAGGGGTTTGTTTTTAATGTGTTTATAATATGAAAATTAGCAGTTATAGTTTAATAAATGCAAGGTTTTATCTGGCTTTTTATTAAAATGAAAAAACCGTTTCCACAAACGGTTTTTTCTGGTGCACCCTGAGGGATTCGAACCCCCGGCCTTTGCGTCCGTAGCGCAACGCTCTATCCAGCTGAGCTAAGGGTGCAGGTGCTGAATCATTATAATTTAAGAATAGCTATTTGTCAATATTTTTTAGTAAACAATTGTTAATGCTTTTAAATTTTAATTGTTAATTTTATTTGAGGTTTTTTTTGGATATGCTATACTTAAACAAGTTAAAAGAAGTTTAGGAGGCTAATATGGCAATTGAGGCAAGTATATTAAAAGATGAAAAAGTTAAGGAATTATTAAATAACTTTAAAACAGAGCCTAGCATTAAAGTTTTGTCAGGGCCAGTTAAGGCTGTTGTAAAAAATAAAAAGAGTATAGATTTGGAAGTGGAAATTGTAGCAATGCAATTACTAATTGATATAAAAAAAGGAAATGAAAGCAACTTTAGTACTCAATTAGATATGAAAAATTTTAAAAGCAAATTTGGAAGATTAGTTAATAAAACAATAGTTGATAGTAGCATTGAAGCATTAGAAATATTGTTAAAAATCAGTAACTTAGATGAAAGTGCGCTAAGTGCACTTATAACCCTAAGAGAAGATTTTATTGAACTTAGAGAAGATGCTAAGATAAAACAAACAAAAAAAAGCGGCAAAAGCTCAAATAGCGCTAAAAGTACAGTATATGATAACCCTAACTTTAAAGAGGTTATTGCACAGTTTGAGGCGAATGAGAGTATAGTTTATTTATTGAACTTAGTTAATCGCTCTTATGCTGATGACCTGCAACTTATTAGAGCAAATAAAATAATTTCGGCACTTGAAATTTTAACAACTATAAGAGAAACGGGTTCAAACTCACTAGTTTTATTTGGAAAAATGAGCTTAGATGATTTTAGAAAAAGAGTAAGAGGCTCAATTAGTTTAGAAATTTTGGATATGTGTATAAACTCAGCTTCTACACTGTTTGAAAGGGTTGGAGATGTTGAGGGCGCAACGCCTGCCTTAAAGAATACAATAAAAGATTTGAAAAATAGATTAATAAATCTTAGAGAAAAATTATAATAAAGTTAATATTACCTTTATTTTTTGCTAATAACTATATTAAAGAGATATTTTAAGTTTCTCGCATGGTTATTATAATTGACTTTTTTATATCTAGGCTTTATAATTTTTTTATTAATAATAAAGGGGTAATACTATGTTTATTATTGGAAGATTTGTCAAAAAGCCATGTGGATGTATATCAACAATAGCAATAATATCACTTTTTATTTGGTTGTTTACTACATATTGGACTTAATGGGGGAAAATTTATATGTTTAAAAAAAGCTTTGGCTTCGGCAGTTTAATATTTGTTTTTTTAATAACAGTGGTCGTTATTATGGTCGGTGGTTATTTTGCGTTTAGCGCTTATATTTCACCCTACCTAAACGATGCTAATTTACAAGAAGTTTATACTATTTATAACGCGCTGTCAGAGGATATTAATGAAGCTGAGCTTGTAACCAATGAGCCAACGGCACAAGACTACGACAATGCAGAAACTAAGCTTACAGATGGCGGCATTAACATTTTTAACGAATATGGCGACATCGACCCTGCTTTAATAGAGGAAAGCAACTTTTTACCTGCAGCGAGCATTACGCTAACAGATAAAGAACTAGCGAGCGTTATTAATGAATTTATAGAAAACCCACTAAACTTAGAAAAACTTGGAATAAACTTAGAGGACATTGGCGGATTAAACACAAAAGTATTAGAAGTTAACATAGAGACGACAGACTCTGTTACCGTAGCGCTTAGTTTTATTGTAAGACTAGATATGCAATTTATAAAAGAAAGATTGGCATTTTTTGGGTATTTTTTACCAAGCAAGTTATACATTAAAAGCCAAAGCACATTACAATTTTTTGAGGGGGAATACACCTTAATAAATGGCAATATTAGCGTAAATAATATAGATGAAGAACTTAATGAAAGAATGTTAGAAATTTTGGTAGGCGCATTAAGGGGCGATAACGAAGACTTTACCGTGCAAGATTTACACGAGGCAACTGGCAAAACTATTTTAGCTGGAATACAAGAAACATCAAACACCTTTAACACTAGCATTATCTTTAATGACGGCACTATAACATTTGTGCCAAATGAAGTAATATAAAAATTAAAATAAACAAAAAAACTAGCTAATTGCTAGTTTTTTTAAGCGTACAAACTTATCTTGAGAATGAATTAATTTTTACTATTTCTTTTCCATAGTTCTCTGCATATATTTGTTCCTGAGCCT
>JAQVOQ010000008.1 GCA_028702545.1 Clostridia bacterium | reverse complement strand
AGCCATTTTTAATTCTCCTTAATCTCTTACTAACTTTATTTACCGCGAGACTTGCCGCGACTTGTTCTTGCGTTTGTGCTTGTTCTTTGACCTCTAACTGGTAAGCCTTTTCTGTGGCGAATGCCCCTATAACTACCAATTTCTGAAAGTCTTTTAATGTTTAAAGATACTTCACGACGAAGATCGCCCTCAGCTTTTATATTTGATGAAATATAATTTCTTAGTTCGTTAACTTGTTCGTCGTTTAAGTCTTTAACGCGAATGTCTTTATCAATATTCGTAGCTTCTAATATTTTGTTGCTTTTAGGTCTACCTACACCATAGATATAGGTTAGTCCAATTTCAACTCTCTTGTCTTTGGGTAAATCAACACCTGCGATACGTGCCATTGTAATCCTCCAATAAATTTCTTTATGTCTTTAATAAATGTAAATATATAATAAACGCATAAGGGAAACAAGTAAATAAAAACTTGTTCAGCCGCCCCGCAACGGTTATTGTAACTTTTTTTGTGACTAACGGTTAATGCATATATAAAAATGTGGAAACCAAAGTTTCAAATTTATATATACACAAATTTTTTAGCCTTGAACTTGTTTGTGTTTTGGGTTTTTTGAACAAATAACCCTAACTTTTCCTTTTCTTTTAATAACCTTACATGATTCACACATAGGTTTAACAGATGGTCTAACTTTCATTTTAATTTCTCCTTGAATTTTAGCTTAAATTAATTTTTATCACGCCAGGTAATACGCCCTTTTGTTAAGTCATAAGGTGACATTTCAACTTTTACTTTGTCGCCTGCCATAATTTTAATGTTATACATTCTAAGTTTACCAGCGGGATACGCAACTATAACATGACCATTAGATAACTCTACTTTTATATCGTTCCTAACAACATCAATAACTACACCCTCTAGTTCAATAACATCTTCTTTATCAGCCACTTATTTTTCCTCCCAGCAATAATTTGCTATTTATTATCTTCAAGTGCCTTATTAATTGCACTATAGATTTCTGAATCAAAAACTTTTATATTTTCATTTAATTTTGATTGTATTTTGTCTAATTTAATATTAAGCGATTTAATATGTTTAATTTTTTTTAATTTGGGATTAATCATTTTTTTGTGATTTCCCTCAACTAGCAAACAATGGTTATCATCTATCTTATTCATTATTAAATAAGTTCTGCCACTATCTCTGCCTTGAGTTGATACCACTAAATAACCAACCTGTAAATTATCTATTTCTTCCATAAAACCTCTAAATTGTTAATATTTCTATTCCCTCATCCGTTATAGCAATCATATTTTCGTAATGTGCTGAGGCTTTTCTATCTTTTGTTCTGCAAGTCCAACCGTCAGACTCAAATACAACTTCTTTTTTACCTAAATTAATCATAGGTTCAATTGCAATTACTAGACCGCTTTTGATTATAAAACCTGTATTTTTTATTCCATAGTTTGGTACTTGTGGATCTTCATGTAAACTTTTTCCTACGCCGTGTCCTACGAGTTCTCTAACTACTGAATATCCCCTATCTTCAACATATTTTTGAATGCGGTATGAAATGTCGCCTAAATGGTCACCCACTTTTAAACCCTTTATACCTTCATAAAAACTTTGTTTTGTGTGGTCAATTAAATCTTGTAAACTTTTATCTATTTTGCCAACAGCAAAGGTTCTTGCTGCATCTCCGTGATAACCATGTTTTTCGGCTCCAACATCAATGCTTATTATATCACCTTCTTTAAGTGGCACATTATTTGGAATGCCGTGCACAACTTGTTCATTAGGAGAAGCACATATAGTTGCTGGAAACCCTCCATAGCCTTTAAAAGATGGAAGAGCTCCTTTTGATCTAATAAAATCTTCGGCTAACTTGTCTAATTCTTTTGTAGTAATGCCAACTCTTACAGATTTCTCCATAAGGTCAAGCGTTTCTTTTACAATTTGACAAGCTTCCCTCATAATTTTTATTTGATTATTGGTTTTTAAAATTATCATAAATCGCTCACTAACATTTTTTTAATAGTATCAAATATAACTTCAATAGGTTGGTCACCATCAATAGTCTTAAGCTTATTTTTATCTTTGTAATATTTGATTAAAGGTTTTGTTAATAATTCGTATTCCTTAAAACGCTCTTTAATAATAGCTGCATTATCATCTTTTCTTGCTTTTAAAGTAGCTCCGCAACTATTACAAGTAACTTTGCTATAAGAAACTGTATTATAAACATCGCCACAATAAGGACATATCATTCTTGTAAGCACTCTTTTTTGAACTATTTTTAAATGAGTATCTAACAATATTACAATATCAATATCAACGATGTTTTCTAATTGTTCAGCTTGTTCTAGCGTTCTTGGGAATCCATCAAGTAGAAAATTGTTTTTAAACTCTTCTCTATTCAAATATTCTTTCATGACTTTTATAACAAGATCATCTGGCACAAGTTTTGCTTCCGACATATATTTAAAAATTTCTTTACCTAAAGAAGTTTCTTCGTTCATCATAATTCTAAAAATGTTACCCGTTGAAATATGAGGTATATTAAAATTTTTTTGAATAAGTCTAGCTTGAGAGCCTTTTCCGCTTCCAGGTGGACCTATTAAAATGATTTTCATAAAACACCTTTTCTTTTTAAAAAGCCTTTAATATTATATCATAACTGCAAGGTTTTTTAAAATATTTTTTTAAATGCTATTTTGATTTATTGTTCTATTTTAAAAACCCTTTATAGTTTTTCATTAATAATTGTCCCTCTAATTGCTTATTAAACTCTAATGCCACGCTAACAACAATCAACATACCTGTTGCACTAAATGCACCTATTAGACTGCCGTTGCCAATAGCTTTAAATATTAAAGTTGGCACAAGAGCGATAAACGCTAAGAAAATTGCACCAAATAAAGTGATTCTCTTGCTAATTTTTGCTAAATAGTCTGAAGTTGGTTTACCTGGTCTTATACCTGGAATAAATCCGCCATTTTGTTGAATATGCTTGCTTGTATCTACTGGATTAAAACTAATCTGAGCATAGAAGAAAGCAAATCCGAAAATTAATAATGCAACTAAAATTGAATAAACCCATGTACCAGTTCCTAAATTGATTGAATACCAATTGTAAAATGAACTAGTAGGCCAGAAAATACTCATTAATAATTGTGGAAAAGCTAGTAAACTCATTGCAAAAATGATTGGTAGAACGCCTGAGCCATTTACCCTAATTGGTATAAATGTGCTTTGACCGCCATACATCTTCCTGCCTTTAATTTGTTTTGCATATTGAATAGGAATTTTACGCTCCGATAAGTCAATAAATACAATTAAACCAAATATTGCAATTAATGCACCCATGAAAATTAAAATTTCCCATAAAGCATCAAGATTATTATTAAATGCTGATGTAAAACTAGATAATAAGCCCACGCCCGCACTTGACAAAATACCTACGAAAATTAATAGTGACATACCGTTTCCGATACCTGTTTCACTAATTTTTTCACCTAACCAATAAGTGAACATACCACCGGCAACTAATGCTAATATTACGAATACACTTGCTGTCCATGCTGGAGCGGTTGCTCCAAATAGTGAGTAATTAATACCACCTTGATTACCAAAGCTAATAACAATACCAACAGCATTTGCTGTAGCTAAGAAAAGCGCAGCATATTTTGTATATTTGTTTAATTTTTTTTTGCCTTCTTCACCCATTTTAGAAAGCCTTTCAAGAGCTGGAATTGCCACGGTTAATAGTTGCATAATAATAGATGCGCTAATATATGGCGAAACTCCAAGCGCTAAAAACGCACCATTTGCTAAAGCGCCACCGCTTAAACTACTAAGTAGCCCCAAAAAGTCTTGACCCGCTACTTGTTGTTGGAAAAATTCAACATTAATTCCAGGAACAGGAAGCCAAGAGCCAATTCTAAATAAAAGTAGTAATGCAAGGGTTATTAAAAGTTTATTTCTAATCTCTTTTACCCTAAACGCATTTTTTAAAGTTGTAAACATTATACCACCTCAATTTTTCCGCCTGACGCTTGAATTTTAGTAGCAGCTGATCTAGAAAATTTGTTAGCCTTAACAGTTAACGCTATAATCAAATCGCCATTACCAAGTACTTTAACGCCATAAGGTTCTTTTTTACCTATAATACCTTTTTCAAGTAATAATTCCTCTGTAACAACAGTACCTTGTTCAAATTTACTTAAATCATCCAAGTTAATAATTGCATACTCTTTTTTAAATAAACTTGTAAAGCCACGTTTTGGAAGTCTTCTGTTAAGAGGCATTTGTCCACCCTCAAAGCCTGGACGAACACCGCCGCCGCTACGAGAATTTTGTCCTTTCATACCTTTGCCTGATGTTTTTCCTTTTCCAGATCCTGTTCCTCTACCAAGTCTTTTAGCAGAAGTTTTAGAATTAGGTGCTGGAGATAATTCGTGCATTTTCATATAAATCACTCCTCCTTATTTAATATTTTCAACACTTACTAAGTGTTGTACTTTAAATATCATACCTCTAACTGCATCGTTATCTGGTAAGATGTTTGAACTGTTTAATTTTTTTAAGCCTAAAGACTCTAAAACTAGAGCTTGCTTTTTATTGTAACCAATAACACTATTTACGTAAGTAATTTTTACTTTATTAGTTTCTGCCATCTTTTCGTCCTCTCTTTTTAAATTTCTTCTGGAAGTTTGCCACGAAGTAAAGCAAATTGTTCTATAGTTCTAAGTGATTTTAGCCCTTCTATTGTAGCTTTTACAGAATTGATACTATTTCTTGAGCCATAAGCTTTTGAAAGAATATCTTTAATTCCAACAAGTTCAATAACAGCACGAGCAGCACCACCAGCTATAACACCAGTACCTTCTTTTGCTGGCATTAACAAAACGCTTGATTTGCTAAATTTGCCTAAAACTTCATGAGGAATAGTTGTTCCAACAAGAGGAATTGCTTGCATATTCTTTTTAGCACTTGTAATAGCTTTTTCAATAGCTTTTGGAACTTCTGAGTCTTTACCTGAACCTACTCCAACTTTGCCTTTCATATTACCAACAGCCACTAGTGCACTAAAGCTTAAATTTCTTCCGCCTTTTGTTGTTTTAGTAACTCTTCTAATTGAAATAACTTTATTTTCAAATTCAGATTCAACTTTTTTAAAACTTTTATTACTTTGTTGTTTCATTGCCATAATTTTTTCCCCCTAAAACTCTAAGCCGGATTTTCTAGCGCCTTCTGCCAAACTCTTTACTCTTCCAGTATAGATGTAGCCAGCTCTGTCAAATACAACTTTGTTGATTTTAGCCTTTTTAGCTAATTTAGCAAGTTGTTCACCCACCACAAAAGCTTGTTCTATTTTATTTTTGTTAGTTAATTTTTCTGTAAGTTCTTTTACTTGTGTAGAAGCACTAACTAAAGTCACACCATTCACATCATCAATAATTTGAGCATAAATGTGACCTGTACTTCTATAAACATTAAGTCTAGGACATGTAGACGTACCGCTAATTTTGCTTCTAACGCGAAGTTGACGCCTTCTTCTGTCTAGGTTTTTATCTAATTTCTTTATCATTTACACTTAGCTCCTTTATTTTTTAGCTGTTTTACCTTCTTTACGCACAACTACTTCATCCAAGTATCTTATGCCATAAGCGTGGTAAGGTTCAACTGGTTTAATTCTTCTAATTTTAGATGCAAATTGCCCTACAAGCTCTTTGCTAATGCCACTAATATCAATTTGGTTTGTTTTTGGTATTTCCATTGTAATACCATCAACTGACTCAACTATAACTGAGTGAGAAAAACCAACATTTAGTGTTAATGTTTTTCCATTAATTACAGCTTTGTAACCAACACCGTTAATAATTAAGCTCTTTTTATAACCTTTTGTAACGCCTTCAATCATATTGGCAATAAGTGCTCTATATAAGCCATGTTTTGCCTTTATATCTTTGTCTTCGCTACTTCTTGATAATTTTAGTTCATTTTCGTGTCTTTCAATTTTAATAACTGAATCAACTTTTTGTTCTAATTGCCCTAATGGTCCCTTTACTATAACATTGTTTGTAGCATCTATGCTAAGTTCAACGCCTTGAGGTAAAACTATATGGGCATTTCCTATTCTTGACATAATAAAATTCTCCTTTTAGTTTTTACCATACGAAAGCAATAACTTCGCCGCCAACATTGTGTTTGCGCGCTTCTTTGTCGCTCATAACACCCTTGTTTGTAGAAACAATGGCAACGCCCAAGCCGTTTAAAACTTGTGGAAGTTCGTCAGCATTGGAAAAAATTCTTAAACCAGGTTTAGAAATTCTTTTAATGCCTTGAATAACTTTTTCGTTATCAGGTCCATATTTTAATGTTATTTTTAAATTCTTTTTTGCTCCGTCTTCTAATATTTCAACTTTTTCAACATAACCTTCGCTAACAAGAACGTCGGCTATGGCTTTTTTTATATTAGATGCAGGCATTTCTACTGTTTGATGTTTAGCAGATACAGCATTACGAACTCTCGTAAGCAAATCCGCGATTGGATCAAAAATCATAATATCCTCCTATTCTTACCAGCTAGATTTTTTAACGCCAGGAATTTCTCCGTTGTTTGCCATAGTTCTAAAACAAATCCTACATATGCCATACTTTTTTAATACTGCATGAGGTCTGCCGCAAACTGTGCAACGAGTATATTCTCTAGATTTAAATTTTTGTTCTTTTTTTTGTTTTTCTATCATCGCTTTTCTTGCCATATTATCCTCCAATTACCCTTGTTTTTTAAAAGGTAATCCCATTTGTAATAGTAACTCTCTTGCTTCATCATCAGAATTAGCAGTAGTTATTATCATAATGTCAAACCCTCTTACTTTTTCAATTTTATCATAAGATATTTCTGGGAAAATAAGTTGCTCTTTAACGCCCATTGCGTAATTGCCTCTACCGTCAAAAGACTTTGTAGATAAACCATTAAAATCCCTTACTCTAGGTAGTGCATACGAAATCAATCTGTCTAAGAATTCGTACATTCTATCGCCTCTTAGCGTAACTTTAGCAGCAATTTTCATACCTTCTCTTAACTTAAAGTTTGCAACTGATCTTTTGGCAGTAATAACTTTTGGCTTTTGTCCTGTAATAATTGCTAGTTCTTCTACTGCTTTATCAAAACTCTTAGAGTTATCTTTAACATCGCCAAGTCCAGCATTTAAAATTACTTTCACAACTTTTGGTGCTTGGTTAACATTTTTATAGCCTTGACTTTTGATAAGTGCTGGCACAACTTGGTTTATATAATGTTCTTTTAACCTTAGCGTGCTGTTTTTTTCTTGTTTAGCCACTTTTTTTACCCCCGTTAATTATTGTCTACAGGCTTTTTAGCCGTAGTAGTTTTTTTTGTTGCAGCTTTTTTAGCTACTTTTTTTGTTGTAACATCAAGTGTTGCTCCACATTTTTTGCAAACTCTAATTTTTTTACCGTCTACAATACTGTGAGCAACTCTTGTAGCTTTGCCACAAGCAGCACAAATTACTTGAACGTTGCTAGCATCAATGTGACCTTCTTTTTTAACTATTCCACCCTTTTCTTGAGCAGAACGAGGTTTTGTATGTCGGCTTATAATGCTAATGCCTTCAACAGAAACTCTATTTTTTGTAGGAAGCACTGAACTAACTTTACCAGTCTTGCCTTTATCTTTACCTGCGATAACTACAACGTTGTCGCCTCTTTTAACGCTTAAACTATTCATTAATTTCATACCCCCTTACAGTACTTCAGGAGCAAGTGAAATGATTTTCATATACTCTCTTTCACGAAGTTCCCTAGCTACAGGCCCAAATATACGAGTGCCTTTTGGTTGTTTATCTTTGTCTATAATAACAGCGGCGTTGTCATCAAACTTTATGTGAGAACCGTCTTTTCGTCTTAAACCTTTTACAGTTCTAACAATAACAGCTTTAATAACATCCCCTTTCTTAACTACTCCACCAGGTGTTGCAGTTTTTACAGAGGCTACTATAACATCGCCAATGTTACCACTTGCTCTATAAGAGCCACCTAATACTCTAATACACATAATTTCTTTTGCGCCGGTATTATCTGCTACTCTTAATCTTGTTTGTGGTTGTACCATATTATAAATTTCTCCTTACATTATTATTTAGCTTTTTCAATGATTCTTACAAGTCTGAAATATTTGTCTTTGCTTAATGGTTTAGTTTCCATAATTTCAACGGTATCACCAATGTTAGCTAAATTTGCTTCATCGTGAACCTTAAACTTATTAGTTTTTCTAACAATTTTGTTATAAAGAGGATGTTTAGTGTTAGAAGTTATTACAACAACAATGGTTTTTTCCATTTTATTGCTAACTACCACGCCAATTCTCTTTCTACGACTGTTTCTTTCTACTATTTCTTTATTTTTCATATTTTTACTCCTCACCCTTCCTAAGCTTTAACGCCCTTAACGGTTAAGCCAAGTTCGCGTTCTCTTAAAATAGTTTTAATTTTAGCAATATCTTTTTTTGCTGTGTTAAGTAACATAGGATTTGTAAGCTGTCCTGTAGCATGTGAAAAACGCAAATTAAATGATTCTTGTTTTAAAGATCTTAATTTTGTGTTTAATTCATCATTTGTCATGCTCTTAAATTCTGTTGTTTTCATTAAGCTTCACCGCCTTCTGTGGTAGTTTCTTTTTTAATGAATTTAACTTTACAAGGAAGTTTATGGCTAGCTAGCCTTAATGCTTCTCTTGCTGTCGCTTCATCTACACCAGCAATTTCAAACAAAACACGGTTAGGTTGAACTACTGCTACCCACTTATCAACTGAACCCTTACCTTTACCCATTCTAACTTCTGCTGGCTGTTTTGTAACTGGTTTGTGTGGGAATATTTTAATCCAAACTTTACCACCACGCTTCATATAACGAGTCATCGCAATACGCGCAGCTTCTATTTGGTTAGAGGTAATCCATGATGGTGTAGTTGCCATTAAGCCAAATTCACCATAGGCTAAAAAGTTACCACGAGTAGCTTTGCCTTTCATTCTTCCTCTAAATTCTTTTCTTCTTTTTACTCTTTTAGGCATTAACATATTAGTTTCTACCTCCCCTATTATCGTTTTGTTGCTCACTTACAATAAGAGATTGTTTTCCTAAAACTTCGCCTTTATAAATCCAAACTTTTATTCCTACTACACCAAAAGTAGTGTGAGAACTGGCTACACCGTAGTCAATATCTGCTCTTAGTGTGTGCAGTGGAATAGAACCTTCGGTATAAAATTGACTGCTAGCAATTTCAGCTCCGTTTAGTCTTCCGCTTGCCATAATCTTAATACCTTTAGCTCCTGCTTTCATTGCACGCATAATAGCTTGGTTAACTGCTCTTTTCCAAGCAATTCTTTTTGCTATTTGTGCAGCAACGCTCTCAGCCACTAAAGTAGCATCTAAGTCTGGTCTTTTTACTTCTCTGATGTTTACAGTAATTGATTTTGCACTAGTAATCTTTGCAATTTCTTTCTTAATTAATTCAACACCTGCACCCTTAACTCCAATTAACACGCCTGGTCTAGAAGTTAATAGAGTAACAACAAGCCTTGAATCTGTCCTTTCAATCGTGATTTTAGAAACATTACTCTCATAATATTTTGTCTTAATCAACTTTCTAATGTTATGATCCTCTAATAAGAATTTAGAAAAGTCAGCTTTATTAGCAGTCCATTGAGATTGCCAAGGCTTATTTATACCAGTTCTAAATCCAATAGGATTTACTTTTTGTCCCATATACTTTAACTCCTTTTCTTATTCAGCTTTAACTGTGTCTAAAATTACAGTTATGTGAGATGTTCTTTTTAACATTCTATCCGCTCTACCTCTTGCCCTAATCATTAATCTTTTTAGGGTAGGTCCTTGAGACGAATAAATTTCTGCTACATATAGGTCTTCTTTGTTTAGGTTTAAGTTATTTTCTGCATTAGCTGCAGCTGAATTTAAAACCTTTAATAACGGATCAGTTGCTGATTTATCAGTATTTTCTAAAATGCCAACAGCTACTAAATATTTTTTTCCTCTTATTAAATCACAAACTCTAGCAACCTTAAGAGCATTTATTCCAATATATTTCGCAACAGCTTTTGGTCTTGTATCTCTAACTTGGGTCGCTGTTACTTTTTGTTTAATTTCTTTTGCCATAATTTTCTACCCCTTATTATTTTTTAGCTTTACTTTTTTTATCTGCTGCGTGGCCCTTAAAAGTTCTAGTAGGAGAAAACTCGCCTAATTTATGACCAACCATATCTGAACTGCAATAAACAGGAATATGCTTTTTGCCATTGTGAACAGCAATTGTATGCCCTACAAACTCTGGATAAATTGTTGAAGAGCGAGACCAAGTTTTAACAGCTCTCTTTTGACCTGAATCATTCATTTTGATTATTCTATTCATCAACCTTTCTTCAACAAAAGGTGTTTTTTTTAAAGATCTACTCATAATTTACGCTCCTAGTTAATTCTTTTGATAATCAATTTATCAGAAGGTTTTCTATTTTTTCTCGTTTTCATACCCATAGCTTTTTTACCCCAAGGAGTCATAGGTGCCTTGTGTCCAACTGGTGATTTACCTTCACCACCACCGTGTGGGTGATCAACTGGGTTCATTGCTGAACCACGAACGGTTGATTTTACGCCCATATGACGATGCCTTCCGGCTTTACCAATTGTAATTAATTCATACTCAAGGTTTCCAACTTCACCAATAGTTGCACGGCATTTACTGCTAACTTTTCTCATTTCACCACTTGGCATTCTTAAAGTTGCGTAAGCACCTTCTTTTGCCATAAGTCTAGCACTAATACCAGCACTTCTAGCAATTTGTCCGCCTTTATTTGGTTGAAGTTCTATGTTGTGAACTACGCTTCCTGTTGGAATAGAATCAAGAGGTAAGCTGTTGCCAACTTTAATCTCTGCATCTGGTCCACTCATAAGCATATCGCCAACATTTAAGCCGTTTGGAGCTAAAATGTAGCGTTTTTCACCATCTACGTAGTGTAAAAGTGCAATGTAAGCCGAGCGGTTAGGGTCATATTCAATAGTTGCAACTTTTGCAGGAACATTGTCTTTATTTCTTTTAAAGTCAATAATCCTATATTTTTGTCTATTACCACCACTTATGTGTCGCACTGTTATTTTACCCGTATTATTTCTTCCACCACTTTTTTTAATTGGTGATAATAAACTTTTTTCAGGAGTAGTAGTTGTAATTTGTTTAAAATCTGCAACTGTTAAATAACGACGCGAAGGAGATGTTGGTTTGTTTGTTTTAATTGCCATTTTTATTTTTCCTCCTACCTATTAACTTAAACTTTCGAAGAACTCTATTGCTTTAGAGTCAGCTTTTAATTGTACAAAGGCTTTTTTGTAAGCAGATGTTTTTCCACTTGTTGTTCCTTGACGTTTTAACTTTCCTCTAACATTGCTTGTGTTAACGCGTTCTACGCTAACTCCAAAAATTTCTTCAATCGCTTTTTTGATTTCCACTTTATTTGCTTCATTTGCTACAACAAAAGTATATTTTTTGTTTGCTATATCGCCATAACTTTTTTCTGTTAGCAAAGGTCTTTTTATTATATCGTAATTTTTCATTATGCTAAATAAGCCTCCTCAATAGATTTTGCTGCTTGTTTAGTCATTACAACATTTGTATTTGCAACAATTTCGTAAGTGTTTAATAAATCACTTGTTGTTACTGATACATTTTGAATATTGCTTGCAACTCTTAAAACATCTTCATCTTTAACATCTATAACAATTAATGTCTTTTTGTTAAATTTAAATGCGTTTAACATTTCTTGCATAAACTTAGTTTTAACTTCTGCAAATTTAATTTCATCTAAAATTGTAATTTCTTTTGCTGCAAGTTTAGCTGATAATGCACTCATAAATGCAACTTTTCTTGCTGTTTTGTTAACTTTTTTAGAAAAGTCTCTTGGTTTTGGTGCGAATACTACTCCACCACCTTTCCATTGTGGACCTTTACTAGAACCTTGTCTAGCGCGTCCTGTTCCTTTTTGTTTCCAAGGTTTTTTAGCATGACCTCTAACTTCACTTCTAGTTAATGCGCTTTTTGTTCCTTGTCTTTTATTGGCAAGAATAGCAACTATAACTTCGTGAATTAGTGGCTCATTGTACTCCACTCCAAACACATCGTCTTTAAGAGTAAGGGTGCCAGCTTCCTCGGCCTTCATATTATATACTTTAACTTTTGGCATATCTTTTATCCTCCCCTTTAAGCCTTAACTGCTGATTTTATTATTAGTAAACTTCCTTTAGGTCCTGGAACTGCACCTTTAATTAAAAGTACATTTCTTTCTGCGTCTACTTTAACAACTTGTAAGTTTTGAATTGTAACTGCTTCGTGTCCATAGTGTCCTGCCATCTTTTTGCCTTTTACAACACGACTAAAACTACTACTAACACCGATTGAACCAACATGACGGTGAACAGGTCCGTTACCATGAGTCATATTGTGACGGCCAAAGTTCCAACGAACTATAACGCCTGTAAAACCTCTACCTCTTGTCGTACCAGATACATCAACCATTTCGCCTTCATTAAAAACGTCAGCTTTAATTTCGTATCCAACTTCCATATTATCTTGTCCATCAACTTGTAATTCACGAACATGTCTTTTAGGTGTAACACCTGCTTTTTTAAATTCACCAAGTTTTGGTTTATTTAATAGGCTTTCTCTCTTTTCTTCAAAAGCCACTTTAATTGCTTCGTATCCATCCTTATCTACAGTTTTCTTCTGAATGACAGCACAAGGGCCGGCTTGAATAACTGTAACAGGAACAACTAGGCCAGTAGCATCAAATACTTGAGTCATGCCCAACTTTTTGCCTAATATTGCTTTTTTCATAAATCTTTCTTTCTCCTATTATTATATAAGTTATTATAATTTGATATTGATATCAACACCAGCTGGTAAGTCTAATTTCATTAAACCATCAACAGCTTTAGCGCTAGGGCTATAAATGTCAATAACACGCTTGTGCGTTCTCATTTCGAATTGTTCACGTGAATCTTTATATTTATGTGGTGAACGAATTACGGTAACCACTTCCCTATCTGTAGGTAGTGGAATTGGACCAGAAATTTTGCAACCAGTTCTTTCTGCTGCCTCTACAATTCTTGCAGCGGCTTGGTCAATCAAATTGTGGTCATAAGATTTTAGTTTAATTCTAATTTTTTGTGTAGCCATTTAATCCTCCATTGTTCATTTTTCTAATCTTCGCACATTTAATACACTTTACCGTGTGTATCATACTGAGGCTCAAAAAAAAATTTTAAGTGTGCATACTAGTTAGTCGCCTAAATCTTTGTTAGGCTAGGTCAGCCAAAATTCTCTCCAAATTTCAAAATGAATTAATTTGTAGTAACTTTCAACTTCATCCCTTAAATACTTCAGTTTATTCATTTTATAATAAAAGTCCACGTATGTCAATAGTTTTTTATGCTTTTATAAAACTTTTTTTAACTGCATATTTTTAAGACTTGATTAAGTTAACACATTAACAAAAAAAGTGCAATAACTTATAAAAACTATTTTGTTTAATTATTTCCAATTTATAGCATTTAAATAAAAAAACACCTAAACAGGTGCTTTTTTTTGTTTTAAATAAATTTTATTAAACCTCAAGCATTTCATTTAATTGTTCAAGTAGCATATCAAGTTCTATTCCGTGTACTTCTGCTGCCTCTTCCAAATTTTCCATTTGGCCCATAGGACATGAAAGACAATGTAAGCCAAAGCCTAAAAAAACCATAGCTAAACGCTCATCTATTTCTAGCACTTGACCTATCGTCATATCTTTTGTTATTTTCTGCATAAAATTATATCTTCCTCTCTTTTACTATATTATGATGCTTCTGCAATTTGGACAAACAAACTCGCCCTCTTTAATCTCTGCATTACAATTTGGACAAACTCTTTTTTGCGTTTGTTTTACTCCGCAATTATAGCACGCAAATGCATCTTTGGCAATGCTTGCACCGCAGTTTATACAGGTTTTTATATTTTTATTTAAATAATCCATATCTTCATCTATTAGCACATGTTCATTTGACGGTTTATACTCGTTATAAACTGGCAACTGTTGAACAATATTATTAAAGTCATAAAATTCGTCCGATGAACTCATTTGGTCATACTCCTTATCATCATCGTAATAATGATTTTTTGTAATGCTTTTATTTTCATTATTAATAGGTATATATGCTGTGCCTTTTATATAATCATTTTTTAATGAGCTTTTACTATTTTCGTCTTCCATTTCGCTCAACATAACTGCAAACTTATTTGGAATAAAAGTTTCGGTTATTTTTAGGTCGTTAATCTCCATTCCATAACTTAAAAATTTTTTAGTAATATTAGGAGAAATTCGCTCGGCAATATACTGGCTATTTTTTGCAAATTCAAATAACGGCAAGTTTAAGTATTGCAGTGCTTTAATAACCTGAGCACTCACCCAAACGCTTAATTGTTTTTTTACAGTATGAGCTTTTAGATAAGCCCAATTAATTAAACAAACTTCAATAAAAGTCTTTGCATTTATAATATTAAAAGCAAATTGACCATTTGCCCTAACTTTTGCCTTGCCTAATTTTTCATCCTTTATAATAAACGGTTCTACTCCTATAAATTCTTGAGTAAAATTATCTAAGTTTACAAAATAAATCTCGCCTTTAAACTTTTCTTTTTTCTTGTCACCTTTCTTTTTAGTTTTAAAATTAACAACTCTCGCCGTAAGTGGCATAGCTCCTAAAAATAATTTGTGTTTACCTTGAATAAAAACATCGGTAACCTTGCCTTTAACTGCAATAATTGCTATAAAATTTTTACGCACTAAAAGTGTAGCGCCTATTTTTATAAAATTTCTTCTTAAGGGTGCAATATATAGCAATTCATCTGCAAACTTATCTGGGCATTCAATGGCCGATGAAAAGAATTTTAACATATTTTTAAGTATTCCCATACGCACTCCTTTATTAATAATGATTATATCATAAACATAAAATATAATGCAATTGCTATAAATATTATTAATTTAAAAAATAAAAGAAAAAAATAACGCCTGTCCACTAATATTTTAAAGATACAAAACATATAAATTAAATAACATACTAGGAGGATATTTATGAGAAGATTATCGGAGCTTTTAAGTAAACCAGTTATAAGCTTATACGAAGGCAAAACTGAAGGCACAATAAAAAATGCTGTTTTCAACAAAAACTTAAAAAAATTAAAGTGGCTCGTATTGTTTGACGATCAAGATATGTTAGAACAAAAATTTTTGCCGGCAAAAGAAGTTTTTAGTATAGGCGAAAATGCGGTGATAATAAAAAATAGTCAGGCAATTATACCTAATTTGCCCGATATTGATGAACAGAGGCAAAATAATCCAATAAATACGCCTATTTACACCGTTAGTGGAAATTTGATTGATAGAGTTGGCGATGTAATATTAGATGAAAAAAATGCCCTTCAAATAATTGAATTAAAATCAGGCAAAGAACTAACGCCAGAACAAATTGTAGTAAGCGGTCAAGATACGCTGATTTTACAGGATGAAAATAAGCCTATAAATATAAATAATTTTAAGGAAAAGAGTTTCCCAAAACCAAAAGCAGATTTAGAAAAAACAAAAGTAAAAATAATGCAGACTGAAGTTGCACCAAAAAATTCTAAACCAAAACCTGAACCAGTGTCTGAACCTAAGCCAGAGCCAAAACCAGAACTTAAACCCGAGCATAAGCCAGAGCCTAAACCAGAACTTAAACCTGAGCCAGAGCCAGAACCTAAAAAAAATAAAATTTTAGCTGTAGAAGAACAAAAAGTTTCTAATAGTAATGAATTGGTTAAAGAAGAGCCTATAAATAAAAAAATATCGCCAGAAATTATAGAACAACCCAACTCACAAGATGAAAGCGTTTTTGAAATTACAAAAGGGATTGATGAGGCAAATGAAGAATTAGAAAAAGCAAAACAGCAATTAATTCAAAAGAAAGAAGAATTAACGGGTCAAATTGAACAACTAAAAGAAGATGTTAAAGAAGTAGTTAAACCTAAAAGATTAAAAAAAGAAAAACCTAAAAAATTACCAAAAACAAAAGCACTAAGCACTGTTGAGGAGAAACCACGCTTACCACGAGCAAAAAATTTTGTATTTAATGAAAAGACCGCCTTGCCTACTAAAGTACTTTGTAATACGAGTTTTTTACTAAATCGTATTTGTACAAAAAATATTTATACTTTAAATAACGAAATAATTATTAAAAGGGGTGAAAATATTAGTCAAAGTAAAATAGACAAAACTTTGTTACACGGAAAACTTCAAGAATTAATAAAATTTAGTAAATAAATAATTATACAAATATTGCTACTATAAAAAAAACTTAAAAGTTGCCTTTTAAGTTTTTTAATTTTTATGTTGTTAATTTTTTTCCTCTGGTTTTTTAGGTTTTGGAGTGCCTGAAGTTTTAGGTTTGCCCGTGGCTGTACTAGGAGTTACCTTTGCCTTTGAAATTAGTTTTGGCGCAACTACTGGAGCTAGTACATCCTCTTCATCCTCATCATCAAGAGAATCATTATCATAATAAATTGTGTTTCCTCTTTGATCTCTATAATAAGGTTTGCCTATTTCATCATAGAAAAATTCATTTCCATTAGCGTCAAAGTATCTTGATATAACTTTACCACTTTCAAGTTCTTTTATTCTAGCCGTTTGACCTTTAATAAACTCTTCTTTAAGTTCAATCTCTTCATCTTTTGCTTTTAACACTTCTTCTTGTTTGTTCATCATTTCAAGTTTTTCTTTAAACAATACTTCTTTTTCTACCATTATAGTATTAGAAGTATAAAGCTCTTCTTCTAAAGATCGTTTTTCTCTTCTTAAATTTTCAACAGCATTTTTATTTCTTTCTTCTACTAATTCGTTTAATTGCTCATAAACTCGTTTAGAAAATTCATTAAACTCGCCACTCATAGCTTTTTCTAAATATCCTCTTTGCTCGCTAATCTCTCTATTTCTTTTACCTATTTCATCATCTATTATTGCAATATCTTTGTTAAAACGATTAGTTATTGCTGCAACTTCTTTTTCTAGCGTTTGTTGTTTTTTAATTTCGTCCGCTTGTTGTTTTCTAATATAGTTAGAGTCAATTTTGTTAGTAGCATTTGCTAAACTATCTCTTAGCCTTTCTAAATTTTCTTTAATATCTCTTAATTTTCTTTGAAGCGTTTTAGTAGCTTCTGAATAAGACCTTGCATTAGAATCTTTTGCGCCTTCTAATTGTTCTACTTCAGTTAATAATCTTGAACGATTACCTAAATAATATTCTGCTTCTCTCATCGCGCGTTCCATAACTAAACTACCATTGATGTTAAGTTCAGAAAAATCATATTTGTCATGCTCAATAGCACCGGCTTTTGCTTTTTCTAATTGTTCTTGCTCAAATAATGCCCTATTCTCCAAGTAATCTTGCAATGCAGGGATTCCTTGTTTAATTTCTTTTCTGCTAAACAAAATTTCATAATCCACAAAGGCTGGTATTGTTTCTATTGCTTTATCAAGTCCGTTTAACATATAGTCAAAATTGTAATAAAGGTCAGTTACAACGGCTTTTCTTCTAGCGCGCAACATAATAATTAACAAAGTTCCTAATACAAAGAAAATAATAGGAGTAATGCTAACTTCAAATAACATAAGTGGTACATTTGTCGCTATCCTTGTACTCGCCAAGTTGATAACTAACAATAATAATGTAAAAATATTGATTGTATTTTTAGCATACAAAATTGTTTGCTCATAAGAACTTGATTTAAAAGGCCTTTCAATGCAATTATTTTGCGTCATAAATTTACTAGGAACAGATTCCCTATTTAACATATATTGTTGCCACTGATAACGCATAGGCTTAGGAATAGACTTCATAAGGTTATTAAATTCAACCAAATTCTCTTCATTTACAAAAGGCTTTTTTTCTAGATATTTGTTAATTTTATTAACTGCTTTGTTCGTAGTAATTTCTATAGCAAATTTAGTGCTCATAAAAGTTGCAAGAAGAATTGCTGCAAAAGCAATTAAAGCAATTGTAGAAGCTTCACTCAACTTAATTAATTCCGAAAGACCTTCAAAAAGACTTTTTAAACTATCAAACATTGCTAAATATAAATTTGAATACATATATTTCTCCTCAATTTAAAACATTATAGCTCAAACAACTATCTGCATAAAAACATAATTTCTTATGTAAATTATATGGTTTGTTTGGCTTTTTGTCAAACATTTACCATATTATTTAAGTAGAACGAGTAAATAAGTTTTTTACTAACTGTTTTGCCACTTGCAAGCTCATAGGCTTTTTTGTAAAGGTTTAGTTGAGTTGCATATTTTTTTGCAAGTTCCTCTTCGGAATTTAGACGCGTAGTTTTATAATCTACTATTATAATTTCATCTTTTTTAACAACTATTAAGTCTATTACACCCTGAATTAAAATTTTATCCTCAACAAGCGAATTTTTAAATACTTCGTTATAGGGCACATACATCATAAATTGTTGTTCTCTTCTTATATCGGTAGCGTCTTTAATTAGTTGACTAACCGCTAAGGTGGCTTTTAAAATTTTGCTCTTGTCAATTAGTTCTAATGTATCTATCGGCAAAACTCTACTTTCAATTAGCTCACTTAGTTTTTTGTCCAATTCTTCCATTGTGGTTATGCTAAAATCAATGTTTTCCATAACTAAGTGATAAACGCTACCAATTCTAGAAAAATCAAGTTCCTCTCGCGTTTTAAAAACTTCATCTATCCTAAACTTTTTTATAGAATAGTTGCTTACAACTTCGTCATCTTTTTGTAAAACCTCAGTAACAGTGCTTTTTGCAACAACCTCACTACTGCTAGTATGAGCATATTTGAAATTAAAAACTCGTTCAAATTGTTGTTTGTATATAGCATTTGGTTTAGCAAAAACTAATGGGGCTTGAACACTTAATTGTGCACTTAGCGAACTTATGTCGCACACATCAAAACTGCAAGTTGTATCTTTATCCAATTTAACATCAATTTTGCTTTTGTTTTGCTTTAAAGCGTTCAAATCGTGCACTCGCAAACTGCCAAGTACCCACTCCAAGTAACTCTTTGCATTTTTAATAGAATAACCACTGTTTATCGCCTCTATTTTTTTCAAGGAAATTTTGCCTATTAAAACAAGGTGATTTTTAGCACGAGTAATAGCAACATAAAATAACCTCATCTCTTCTGCTAACTGTTGTTCTTTGTTTTTTTCGTTTATTGCATTTCTAACTATGGTATCACTTCTTGTCCTGCCCAATAGGTCGTAATAACGAACGCCAAAACCTAAGTTTTTGTTTATTAAAATTTCGTTATATTCATGCGTTTTTGTAAAATCTCGCCCTGCACCTATTAAAATTACTATTGGATACTCTAAGCCTTTACTTGAATGAATTGTTGTGATAGTAACACTACTAGCACTAGTGCTAGTATTAACCTCATACTCTTCCGTTTCGCCAAAAGTTTCTATATAGTCAATATATTTATATAAATTATGCTCTAATTGTGGCTTTTTGCTAACGCTAATTAACATAGTTATATTGGCAACTCGCTCCCTGCCACTCGGTAGTGATAACAAATAATTTTCTAGGTCATATTTTTCAACAACTTCTTTAATTAAGTTTGGCACGCTTAAATAATTTAGCATAGCTCTAAACTCAGCTAAATGCTCAAAAAGTTCATTAATCTTTATGCTAACTTGTGAGGCTTTGTTTTCGCTTACATATTGATTAACAGCCTCATAAAAATGCTTTTTGCTAACATTTGCAATTCTAATTTTACTCAAATCATCAAATGAAACCTTAAACATATTTGAAGATAGCACGCTAACTAAGGCTATATCGTCTTGTTGATTGTTTATTAGCCTCAAATAATTATTTATTAAATGTGCCTCATAAGTATCAAAAATTTTATCTTTATATTTTGCATTAATTGGAACGCCTAACTGGATAAGCTCAGAACAAACTTTTTTAATATATTCTCCCCTAACGCGAGTTAGTATTGCAATATCGGAATAATTAACACTCCTATATTCTTTTAGTTTGGCATCGTATATTTTTTTGTTTAAAAAGTGTTTAATTTTATTTGCCGCAACTCTTGCCTCAACGGTAGCTATATTTAATTTGCCGTCTTCTTTATTTTCTTCTTGCTGTTTGATATGTTCTAGAACGCTATAAACACTGAGTTTTTCCTCTTCTTCTTTTTCTTCTTTTAAGTCGGCGCTATCAATAATATCTACGCTAACTAGTGGCTCGTTTAATGTACTAGGTAAATATTTTGCTCCTGAAACAAAACTCGCCGTGTTTTTATAATCAACACTTGCAACGCTCTCTCTCATAATATTGCTAAAAACAAAATTAGCAAAATCTAAAATGGTTTTTTCGCTTCTAAAATTTGCATTAAGGTCAATTTTAATGCTTTTTTTATCGGTTTTATATTTTTCATACTTATTGACAAAAATTTGAGGGTCGCACTCTCTAAACATATAAATGCTTTGCTTTACATCGCCCACCATAAACGCATTACTATCGCTAACGATATTTGAAACTATTTGCTCTTGCAAACCATTAGTATCTTGATATTCATCAATGAACACATATTGATATCGCGATTTTATAGCCTCTTTTAATACATCATTTTTTAATATTTCAACCGTATAATGCTCTAAGTCGTTATAATCAAGTAGCGCCTTATCGCGTTTTGATTTTTTATAATGCATGTCAAACGCCTCAACCACTTCTATCATCTTTAATAGATTAATTTTAGCCGCTAATAAATTATTTTCAATATCCTGCAAATTATTCGTGCAAAACAGTTCTTTAAATTTATCTAGCTTAGTTTTTAAGTCGCTTTTTGCATTTGCTATTTGCTCTTTTAACTCATCTGCATCAGGTTCTACCTTAGACGGCATACGAGCAAAATTATCTAATCCTGCAAGCAGTTTAGCATTTTTAATAAAAGTGTTTTTTACTTTAAACACACCTATTATATTTAGTGTGCTACTCACCAC